>DAHUXU010000086.1 GCA_027307005.1 Gemmatimonadota bacterium | reverse complement strand
GGTGCCGTGACCGCCGCCTCCGTGGCCCCCTGATCCGCCGGACCCGCCGGATCCGCCCCGTTGACGGTTGGGGTCGCTCCCTGACTGACCACCGCCGCCGCCACCACCGCCGCCTCCAGTTCCTTTATCCCGCTCGTGGCTGGGATTGTCCCGGCCGCTGCCGCCCATACCGCCTTCTTCGCGGCGGCCGCGCTCGGGGTTTTCGTGCTCGCGTTCCTTCGGCGTGCCGGGATTGCCACTCTGACCGGGCGGTGCGTTTTTCACGTCTCCCATGGTCGATCCCTCCTGCTGAAGGTGAGTGCCGGGCGCACACCACGGATGTGGTGCGACCGTCGCCGGACACCCAGCGGTATTGGTACGCACACGGCGTGCCCTGCGACTCGACGCCCCCCGTGTCTTGCGCTTGCACACGGCGTGCGTGATTTCCTCCTGTAGGAGAGCGAGGTGACAGCGGCCGGCGTCGTGACATACAGCATCTCCCGGCGCGCTCGGCTATCGTCCGACGGTGACTCGCAGCGCGACCATGCTGGATCGCAGCACGATGTCGTTGCCGTCTTCGCGACTTGCCTCGTGTTGTGCGAGCACACTTGCGCGATAGCCGAGATCGATCCGCATCGTTCTCGCGACATCGCCGCGCAATCCTGCAATCAGGCTCGCGCCGCTCTGGCGCAGCGTCACCTCGCCGCCCTCGCGCCGCAGGCTGTTGACGCGCGGCAGGTACGAACCGTCGGCGTCGGCGAATACGCGGAGCCGCGCGGCAACCGGTAGCTCGATCGACACGCCGGCTAACGGTATGGGCAGTTCCTGCGTCACGAAGTCCTCGCTCGTTTCGTGCAACGCGCTGCCGGGCGCGAGCGTGCCGTGCAACTGGAAGCTCAGGGCGACGAACGTGATCCCGCCGCGGACATCGAGCCGGCCTTTGCCCAACGCCAGGACGCGCCGGCTAACGGTACCGGTCAACGTCATGAATCGCGGGAAGCCGACGGCCGTGCGGAGGGTGGTTCCGCGCTCGAGCGTCGCGCCGTTGAATATGACATCGCGGGGCAGCGTCGTGCGGCCATCCAGCGATGTGCTCGTGATCGTGAGGTCGGCCCACGTGCGCGCGCCGAGCCGGCGGCCGACGCCTAACGAGTAGTCGAACATGCGTCGGACGCCCAGGTCGGGGCCGAAGCGCAAGCGCGTCCCGGCGGTCGCGTTCTCGCGCACCTGCACCCAGCCGCTCGGCGCGCCGGCGTCGGCGCCCGCGGCGAACCGCCACCGTCCGATCGAATCGAGCTGCGTGGCGGCCCGCCCGATGGGCATCGCCGCTGCCGCAAGGACGAGGACGGCGCCCCGCATGGATCGTTAGGCGGTCGCGCTCGAGCGCCCGGCCGGGCAGCGGCTCACGTGAGGCGCACGAAGGCCGCGTTCCACTGGTCCGGCTGCTTGTCTTGCCGATAAAACGCGTCGAGATCGACCACGAGGCTCGTGCCCTGCAGCTGAATGCCGAGGCGGTCCATCGCACGCGTCGCGCGTCCGCTGATGAACGTCCCATCGGGCTGGTATTTCGAATGGTGCTTCGGGCATTGGAAGCGGCGATCGGCGTCGTCCCATTCGAGCGCGGTATTCTGGTGTGGACACGCGAGGTTGAACGCGTACGCGATGTTCTGCCAGCGCACGAGAATGTCCTGGTTGTCGCGATCGATGGACACGCTGTCGCCGGCGGGCACGGGATAGGTGATGACGCTGCCCTCGCGGCGGAGCGCGCGGATGATGGTGATCGGGAGCGCGAACGCCCGCCGCCGCGGCACGCCGATGGCGGCCATCGCGGCGGCGACGGCGACCGCGGAGCGGCGAAGGAACGCGCGCCGGGCACACACCGCACAGGCGTCGTGCGCGTCGCCGTGGACGGGCGTCGCGTCGCCGTGCGGCGAAAAGAATTCAGATGACATCGGCGATTGGATTGCGTTAGGCCACGTTGGCGAGCGTGACGCCGGCCACCAGCGTCGCGCCCCACAACAGGATGCTGCACCGGCACGTGAGCCGGAGGCGGTCCCAGAGGCGCGTGTCGGCGGGGACGGCGGTGGTCGCGACGCGACGCAGCCGCGTCTCGGTGACCGTCAGCGCCGCGCCGTTGACAACCAGCAGCGCTACGAATCCCAGCTTCACGTAGAACGCGGGCGTGGTGAGGAACGTTTTCACATCGGCGGTCGCCATGAGGAGGCCGCTCACCAGCATCACGGCGAGTGCGACGAGCACCGTGCGATGCGCCGAATGGATGACGCCTAACTGCCGCTCGCGCTCGACCGGCCCGGCGCGCAGCGCGCGCAGCATGGCGCGGTCGGACGTCACGGCGAAGCCGCCGCCGAACAACAGCGCGGTGAGATGCGCCGCGGTCACCACCGTCGGCAGGACTTTCGAGTTGCTGTACGCCGATTGCCACGGCTCGAAGGCGTGGACGAGTTGCTGCATGGGGAACATCGCCGCGCTAGTGCTTGAAGATCCACATCATCGCGGCGCCGACGGTGCTGACGGAAAGCGACGTGATCGCGATCGCGCGGTGCCGGCGTGCCTGCTGCCGGCGGACGTCGGCTGGCGTGTGCCGGATGCCGCCGGGCGTGGACGCCGCCGTCCAGAGAATTCCGAGGTCGGAAGCGAGCATGATCGCCGAGTGAACGTTGCGCAGCGTGTGATCGCTGGGATCGCGGCGCGAGTCCATCCAGTTCCATACACCGGTCACGGTATTGGTCGCGAACACGACGGCGATGCCGCCGGCGACGAGCCCGTGCGCGGTCTTGAGGCCGGACGACGGTACGCTGTCGTTGATGAGCTTCTGGCCGAGGATGTACTCGGTGACGAAAAGCGGCAGCATTGCGTAGCTGCCGATACGGTGGATCGTGAGTCTCGTGTAGTAGGCGTCGCTGTAGGTGATGGCCCGCGGTCGCGCCGATGGGCGCGTCGTGTCGGCCAACGTTGGGCAGGCCGTCCCGCCGTCATCCGCGAGACCGGCGCCGGGCGTGGCGAGCGAGTCGGCCGGAACAGGGCGGGGCATGAGGCGCGCCGGGAGCGCAAACGCTGTGCCCCACGCCGCCGGCGGCGTGACGGCCGGCTGCCTAACGGGCGCTGGACATCCGCCGACCAGGGCTGCGATGACGGCGAGCGCGGTGACGCCGATGAGCTTGGTTCCGTGTTGACCGGGGAATACCGCATCCACTGCACGCGGCGCCGACGCCGATCGACTCGGCGCACCTCTTATACCTAGCCGACGTGCACGTCGCGGCAACAAAAGATATTCACGTGGAGGTCATTCAA
>DAHUXU010000657.1 GCA_027307005.1 Gemmatimonadota bacterium | reverse complement strand
GGCGCCGGCGCCGGCGCGCGCAGATCGATCGACGCCAGTCGCCATGTGCCGTCGCGCTGCATGCTCACGATCGCCCGGGCCCCGTCGCTCGAGTAGCGCGGCCGGTAGTACACGACGTGGGGAGACCCGGCGACGATGGTCCGCATGGCGCCGCTCGCCAGGTCGACCACCACCACATCGCAGACCCCGCCGACGCACCGGTCGGCAATCGCCTGCCGGCCGTCGGGCGACGGATCGGCCGTGCGGATGCCGGCGTCGTGCGTGATCCGCCGCACGGCGCCGGTAGCGACGTTCCACGCGAACAGGTCGTCGCGCTGCGCGCCGTCGCCGCGCCCGGTGCGGCGGACGAGCAGTATCTCGTGACCGTTAGGCATGAATCGCGGCTCGCCGTACGCCGCGCCGGCGCTCGGATACAGCACGGCGAGCGGCGCCTTGGGCTTCGGCCGCCAGGCGATGGCCGGAACGTCGTCGGGATCGCGCGACAACAGCGCCGCACGCGCCCGCGCCGCCGCCGTGTCCGACGTATCCGCCGCCGTCTTCCACACCACCACGCGGCTCGGCGCATTGCGTTGGGCAAGCACGATCGCCATGAGCGACCCGTCCCGCGACACCGCGGGAGCGCCGGTGCTCCACGACAGCGCCTGCACGGTGCTGCCCCGCCCGGAGTCCGGTCGCATCGCCACCCGGCGCGCCGCGTTGCGCTCCACCTCCAACGCATGACCCGTGAGCTCGGCGGTGAATCGCCCATAGAGATCGGCGGGATACCCGCCGAACACGCCGGCGAACGCGTCGTCGAAGGTGCGGTCGCGGCGCGCGCTCATGCGGCGCCAGAGATGCACCAGGCTCGAATCGCCGCGCCGCGCCACGAGCCAGTCGAGGAATGCGGAGCCCGCGAGGTACGCCATGTCGCCGCCGTCGAAGCGCGGGTCCACGTCGAGCTGCGCATAGTTAGGCAACTTCCCTTCGAGCGCCCATTCCCGCAGCACCGCGGCACGCCACGCGCTGTGCGGTCGCCCCGATCCCGTGAGCTTCCCCTCGATGTAGGTGGCGTATCCCTCGTCCACCCACCGCGGCGCTTTGAGGGCGATGGGCCCCAGCCGCAGCGGCGAGAGACGCGTCAACCACCGCTCGACGGGGTATCTCGTTGGCCGCGACAGATGCGCGATGTGCGTGTACTCGTGCACTGAGAGCAGCTCCGCCCAACCGCGGCTGTCGCCGATGCCGCTCGTCGGATCCGGCGGCGTCGGCCAGAAGAAGATGACCGGATCCTCGAGCAGCGGCACCGCGAAACCGTTCGACAGATTGTTCGGATCCTCGACCACCAGTGTCACGCGATGCGCCGGCGCATTGCCGACCGCCGCGCTCACCGCATCGTGTACGGCATCGATGCGCGCGGCCATGTCGAGCGTCCACGATGCCGCGGACGCCGGATAGTGAATCACGAAGTACCGCGTCTCGATCGTGCGCCACGCGAGAGACGGGATGGTGAGCTCCTGCGCCGGCAGCAGCCGATGGCTGAACAGCAGCGCGGCCGCGCACGCGAGGAAGGTCGTGAGACGCATGAGTCGATAATGATGGGCCGGCGCACACGCCCAAACAACGCGCCCCTCCACGCGAAGCCAATTTGGTGTCATCTTGCAGTGCGGCCGACCAGGAGATGGTGGTGAGCAGTACGACGCTGGACTCCGTTCTCGCGAATGTCCCGTACGGCACCTGTCCGCTTCCCGGAATCGGCGCCGCCGGCCAACTGCGCGCGAGCGATTGGCAGGCGCTCGCCGATGCCGGTGTACGCACGATCGTGGATTTGCGTCCGGAGACCGAGCCGCACGGACACGACGAGCCCGCCGCCGTCCGCGCGGCCGGGATGGCGTACGTGACGCTGCCGGTCACGCAGTTCACGTTGGGCGATGCACAGTTCGATGCGCTCCGCGAGCTGTTGCGCGACCCCGCGCGCCGGCCGATCGTGGTGCATTGCGCATCATCGAATCGCGTCGGCGCATTGCTGCTGCCGTATTTCGCGTTGGACGAGGGACGGCCGCTGGAGCAGGCGCTCGAGCTCGCCGTCGACGCGGGGTTGCGGAGCCAGGATCTGGCGTCCATGGCCGTGGACTACGTGCGACGCCACGCGGCGTCCGCCTAACGGAGGGCACCGTGTTTCTGCGCCGGTTCTACGAGGATCACATCGCCCAGGCCAGCTACCTGCTGGGCTGCGAGTCCACCGGCGAGGCCGTGGTGGTGGATCCGAACCGCGACGTCGAGCAGTACGTGGCCGCGGCGGCGTCCGAAGGCCTGCGCATCACGCACGTCACCGAAACGCACATCCACGCCGATTTCGTGTCCGGGAGCCGCGAGCTCGCGGAACGCGCTGGAGCGACGCTGCTGCTCTCCTCGGCCGGCGATCCCTCCTGGCAGTATGCGTTCGCACGGCAAGCCGGCGCACGGCTCCTCGGGGATGGCGATCGCTTCGAGGTCGGCGCCGTGCGACTCGAAGCGATGCACACGCCGGGACACACGCCCGAGCATCTCACGTTTCTCGTCACCGACACGGCCAGCGCCGATCGCCCGATGGCGGCGATCACCGGCGACTTCGTTTTCGTCGGCGATGTTGGACGTCCCGACCTGCTCGAACGCGCCGCCAAGGTGGCGGGCACGATGGAATCGAGCGCACACGAGTTGTTCCGCGCGCTGCAGCGGTTCAAGACGCTGCCCGACTATCTGCAGCTCTGGCCCGGACACGGCGCCGGCTCGGCCTGCGGCAAGGCGTTAGGCGCAATGCCGCAGTCCACGTTGGGCTACGAGCGGCTGTTCAACTGGGGGCTGGCCGAGGAGGACGAGCAGCGCTTCGTGGCCACGGTATTGAACGGACAACCGGAGCCGCCGGCATACTTCGCGACGATGAAGCGCGTCAACCGCGAGGGGCCGCTCGTGTTAGGCGGGTTGCCCCACCCCGAACGTCTCGGCGCCGCGCGACTCAAGCCCGCCCTCGATGGGGGCGCGACGGTCATCGACACGCGGCACGCTGCCGACTTCGCGGCCGGCCATGTGCCGGGCACGATCAACATTCCGCTGAACCGCTCGTTCGCCACGTGGGCGGGATCGCTGCTGCCGCTGGACCGGCCGTGCCACGTCATCGTCGATGACGACGACGCACCGGTGCTCGCCGCGCGGGCCGCGCGCGCGCTGGCCCTCATCGGATTCGATCACATCGGCGGGTATTTCGGCGCCGAATCGATCGACGAGTGGCATGCGTCGAGCGGCGCGCTCCAAACGGTGCCGACGCTCACTGCGTCGGAGCTGCGCTCGCGCTTGGCGGCCGGCGGCGTCACGGTGATCGATGTCCGCACCGACCACGAATGGCAGGCCGGCCATCTGCACGGTGCGCAGTGGATCCCGCTCGGGTCGCTCGCTCAGCGCGCCGAAGCGCTGCCCCGCACCGGCACGCTCGTCGTGCACTGCCAGGGGGGCGCCCGCTCGGCGATCGCCGCGAGCCTGCTGCTGGCAGCGGGGCGCCCGCACGTGGCCAATCTGGCCGGCGGGTTCTCGGAGTGGACCGCGGGCGGGTTCCCGGTCGAGCGCTAAGTCAGCGCCCGGCGCTCGAAGCTCCGAATGCCTAACGTCCAGAAGAGCGCGATGAGCCCGATCAGCGCGCCGCAGACGGCCAACAAACTCATGTGTGGCAGCGCCGGCGTCAGCGCGCCCCGCATCCCTTCGGCAACGTAGACGAGCGGATTCACCAGCACCGCGTACTTCATCACCGGCACGGCCTGCAACCCCTGCCACGGATAATACGCGCAGCCGAAGAAAATCATCGGCGCGACGACGACACTGAACATCAGGCCGATTTGCTGGGGATTGATGCCCGTCCCCATGAGCAATCCGAGATTCGAGAACGCGGCCGCGCCGAGGATCGTGATCAGCAGCACGGACGCGATGTGCGCGCCGCCGAGCGCGGCGATCGGGCCCATGATGAGGCGCGACATGGGCAGCACGACGGCCGCCGCAATGAGCCCCTGGAACACGCCCATCACGATCTTCTCGAGCGCGATCAGGCGCATCG
>DAHUXU010000050.1 GCA_027307005.1 Gemmatimonadota bacterium | reverse complement strand
TCGAGCTGGTCGCCCGCTTCGAAGCCTTCGTCGTAAATGCGCGCCTCTTCCACCGAGATCTCGCGACTCGGATCCGTCACTGCGTCGACCACCGATCGAAGGCGAATGATCCGGATCTCGCCCTTCGCTTCATCGATCGACACCTCCGCCTGCACCGTTGGGCCGTACTTCTTCGCGAGTGCGGCAAAGATGCCGTCCTGGAGCAGCGCGTGCAGCTCGGACCGATCGAGCTGCTTCGTGTTGCTCACCTCGCGGATCGCACTCAGGATGTCGTCGGACGCCATCGCGACTGCCTCTCTCAATTACCAGTGAAACGCCAACCGCGCGTCCTTCACGTCGGCCAGCGCAACGCGCTGTTCGTGGCCACGCTCGTCGCGGAGCACCACGATCTCCGCACCCGGCTCCCCTGCGACGGCAAGGATTTCAACCTCCTCTCGTCCGTTGAGCGCCGGGCTCGACACACTCGCCCTGCGCCCAACGAACCGATGCCAATCGGCTGCGTGTCTCAACCGCCGCTCGAGACCCGGTGACGACACCTCGAGCGTGTACCGCTCGCCCAAGGAGCCATCTTCGTCCAACTTCGCCTCGACCGCGCGCGAGACGGCCGCGCAGTCGTCAACCGTCACCGTACCGCCATCCAATCGATCAATCCGGATCTGTACCGTCGGACGTGCGCGCGTACCTCCGATTCGAAGCTCGAAGAGCTCGAATCCGAGCGCTTCGACTCGAGTCGAAATCAACTGCTCCAACGCGCCAGTCTCGATCATCGCAGGTCACAATAACAAAAAAATGTGGGGCGTCATCCCCACATTTCCGCCCGGCGCTCCAGGTGCCGGGGAACCGTAAGTAATTATAGAATTGGAGTTAGGTGGAGTCAAGCCGCGTCCGGATACCCGACGCGCACCGTGTCGCGTCAGCGTGGTGACCCGCGTGGTGGGCTTCCTCGCTCTGGGGACACAGATTGAACGGATAACAGCACGGACAACGGCACGGATCGGTCAGCGAGCCTCCCACCACGCATGTAGTCGTGACCGACGAGTCGCAGCACGCTACTGCTGGCAAGGTGTACGTCTACTCGGATCCGAGCCCAGATCAGACTTCGTCCCGAGGCGCCACCATCACGGCGAGCATGCGGCCGGCGTCGCCGGCGCGGGGGGAGAAGAACCGCTCGTTGTCGCAGCGCGTGCAGAATTCGCTCACTGAGACGTGCGTGATGCCGGCCTCCCGCGCCTGCCGCGCGAGAATCGCACGGAGATCGACGCACCTGGCCGCGCTCGCGCTCTGTCCGGTGAGCTGCGTGTACACGTCGGGTCCGACCTCGTAGCAGCGTCCGCAAATGGACGGGCCCAGGTGCACGCGCAGATCCCGCGCACTGAGCCCCGCGCGCACGAGCTCGGCCACACCGCGGTCGAGGATCCGAGCCGCGGTTCCGCGCCATCCCGCGTGCAGCAGCGCACACGCGCCGCTCGGATGCGCGACGAACACCGGCACGCAGTCGGCCACGGTGATCGCGAGCGCGGTGCCGGACTCGGGCGCGACATGTCCGTCCACGGCATCCACGCGCAGCCATCCCTCCCACGTTAGGCGATGCACGAGCACGCGATTGCCGTGCACCTGCCGCGACGTGGCCAGCCGCGTGCTGTACGCGCGCAGCTCGTCGACCAGCGACCACCAGCGCGCCATCCCGTCGCCCACCGGGTCGCGACCCGCGGTACCGTACGTGCCCGCTTCACGCGTCGTCGTGAACGCGATCACGCCGAGACCGGCGAGATCGCCCACATCTTCACGTGGGACGTCGAGACTCACGACTTGGTGTCATCCACCCGCGTGATCTTTGCGCCGAGTCCGCGGAGCCGCTCATCGATGCGCTCGTACCCGCGCTCGATCTGCCCAACGTTGTTGATCGTGCTCGTCCCATCGGCGCACAGCGCCGCGAGAAGAATCGCCATGCCCGCACGAATGTCCGGCGACTCCACGATCGCGCCGCGCAAGCGGGAGGGTCCGGCCACGAGCGCGCGATGCGGGTCGCACAACACGATGCGCGCGCCCATGGCAATCAACTTGTCGACAAAGAACATGCGCGACTCGAACATCTTTTCGTGCATCAGGATGAGCCCGTTGCACTGCGTCGCGGCGACGATCGCAATCGACATGAGGTCCGCCGGGAATGCGGGCCACGGTTGATCCTCGAGCTTGGGCACGTGTCCGCCGAGATCCGGGCGAATTTCGCGCGCCTGGTCGGCCCGGATCACGAGCGTGTCACCCTCGCACTCGCACGCGATGCCGAGTCGCTCGAATCCCATCCGGATCGCGCGCAGGTGCTCGACGCCCGCGTGCTCCACGTGCAGCTCCGAGTTCGTCACCGCCGCGAGCCCGATGAACGAACCGACCTCGATGTGATCGGGACCGATCCGGTGCGTCGCGCCGCGCAGGGTGCGTCCGCCTTCGATGGTCATGCAGTTGGTCCCGATCCCGTCGATGTTCGCACCGAGCGCGACGAGAAACTGCGCGAGATCCTGCACGTGCGGCTCGCTCGCGGCGTTGCGTAAAATGGTCGTGCCTTTCGCGGCAACGGCCGCCATGAGCGCGTTCTCGGTGGCCGTGACGCTCGGCTCGTCGAGAAAGACGTCGGCGCCCCGAAGGCCGGCGGTGCGCAATTCGTACGAGTTGTCGACGTGATACGTCGCGCCCAACTGCTCGAAGGCGAGAAAGTGCGTATCGACGCGGCGGCGACCGATCACATCGCCGCCCGGCGGCGGCAGCGTGACCGAGCCGCATCGCGCGAGCAGCGGGCCGGCCAGGAGAATCGACGCGCGAATGCGCGCGGACAAGCGCGAGTCGAGTGCCGTTGCGCGCACTTCTCGCGCGTGGATGGCCAAAGTATTGCGGGCGGACCACGTGATGCTCACGCCGAGCGTGCTCACGAGCTCCACGAGCGTTTCGACATCGCGAATCCGGGGCACGTTTTCGAGCGTGACCGGCTGCTCGGTGAGCAGCGCCGCGGCGATGATGGGGAGTGCGGCGTTCTTGTTGCCCGATGGGCGAATGGTGCCGCTTAAGCGACGAGAGCCTTCGACGACGAATTGCATGAGACGAGTGCGAGTGACGACGACTGGCGGTAGCGCCGCGAACGATGGACCGTGCCGAGCGTGGAAGTCAAGCAACTGCTTGACACTCCGTCGCGCGAGCCCTACGCTACGCTCCTCACCCCGGTCTCGCCCATGCAGCTACTCGTCGCCGTGATCAATCACGTAGAACAAGTCGACGACATCCTGGCGGGATTCGTCGAGCTTGGCATCACGGGTGCGACCGTCGTGAACAGCGAAGGGATGGGACACGTGCTGACTCAGGACGTCCCGATCTTCGCGGGCCTGCGCTCGTTGACGACGCGGTCGCGGCCGAGCAACCAGATGATCCTCAGCGTGATCGTGGACGAGAAAGTGGATGCGGCGATCGCGCTCATTCAGGAAGTTTGCGGCAGCTTGACCGTGCCGGGCGCGGGCATCGTGTTCACGCTTCCGATCGAGCGAGTGGTAGGGCTTGCCTCCGAGCTCGACGCATAGGCGGCACGCGGGCGCTGTGCGAGAGGAGCGTAGCTGGCAGACACGACATTCGGCATACGAACCATGGTCATGGTATTGAGCTTGCGGGAACCGATTGCAGTGGCGGCGTGGCTGGTGCAGGCCGCGGGAGCGGGTGCGCTTCCGGATACGATCGTCACGAAGCAGGTGGTTCTCTCGACGGGGCCGCTCGGCGTCGTGACGGCGATCGCGAACGTGCTGGTGTGCATCGCGGTGATCGTGCTGGCGGCGATGCTGGTGCCGGCCGCGTTGGCTTTCCGCCGGACGACGGAAAAGGCGAGCGCGCTGCTCGATCGGATGGGCCGGGAACTGTCGCCGCTCGTCGGACGCGCCACCAACATTTCCGACGCCGTCGAATCCATTTCGAGCACCGTCCGCGGCGACGTCGAAGAATTGAGCCGCACGGTGCGATACGTTTCGGAGCGGGCCAAGCTGGGCGTCGAGGGCGTGGAGCAGCGGGTGGGCGAGTGGAACACGCTGCTGAACATTGCCCAGCGCGAGCTCGAGCAGGCGGTGGTGTCCACCGCGGCGACGTTGCAAGGCGTGCAAGCGGGAGTCTCTGCGTTAGGCGGAGCGTCATCGGCGCGCACGCGCCGCGTGCGTCGCGAACGGGACGCGCGCGATCACGATCGCGATCACGATGAGGAGCTGGAACATGACCATCGAGATGAAGCACGGAATGCCGAGCGTGCTGCGCCGCCGCGGCCGAAAATCCGGCGGACTCCGGCGCCGCGGCCGGAGTGAGCTGTCGGGCGACCTGCTGCTCGCCGTCGGCGTCGGGCTTGCGTTAGGCGCCGGCATGGCCCTGGTGGCGCGCGAGCGCGCGCGCCGTCGCCGCCCCATGGCGCGCCTGGAGCGCTTTGCCCAGCGCGGCGTCACGGAAGCGCGCCGGCTGCGCGACCGCGGCGCCAAGTGGGCCGCCGACCGCGGCGACGCGCTGCGCGACGGCATCCCCGTGGACGAGATCGGCGATTCGGTTGCCGAATACCTCGAGTCCGCGCGTGAGTCCATCGACGCCGCCGTCAATCGCGAGATACGCGACCTCCGGAAGGCGATTCGCCGCCAGCGGAAACGCCTTGGCGTCTGAGCTCGTCCTCCGCGGATGAGAACGTTCGCGGCACTCGTCCGGACGTGGCTGCGCTGCGCCGTTAGACGTCCGCCGGCATGGCTGCTGGTGGCGTCCGGCGCGCTCGCAATCGTGTGCGGCCTCGTGTTCCTTCCGGCCACGAGCTACGCGTGGACGCCCGGAACCCACGTCTTCCTCGGCCAGGCGGTGCTCGGCGCGCTCGCGCAGCTGCCGGCGGCGGTCGCGGATACGCTCCGCGCGTTCCCGTACGAGTTTCTGTACGGATCGATCGCGGCCGATACGAGCATCGCCAAGAAGTACGCCCCCGTTGGGCGCCATTGCCACTCGTGGACCGTGGGCTTCGAGATCCTCGACCGCGCGAGCGACGAAGCGCTGCGCAGCTTCGGCATGGGCTATCTCGCCCACCTGGCGGCGGATACGGTGGCGCACAATTACTTCGTGCCGCGCTACCTGATCATCGCATCGCGCACCACCGGGTTAGGCCACAGCTACTGGGAAAGCCGCTTCGAGACGCACCTCGGCCCCGCCTACCCGCGGCAGGCGCGCGAGCTCATCGTGCGCGACCATACGCCCGCCGACGCGCATCTGGATCGCATTCTCAGTCCGACCATCTTCAGCACGCAAACCAACCGGCGGATCTTTCGCGGGATGGTCTACGTCACCGACACCGAATCGTGGCAGCGCATCTTCCATCTCGCCGCCGAGAACAGCCGCTGGGATCTCGGGACGCCGGAGGTCGTGCGCTACATGGAGCGCAGCTACGACTACGTGATCGATTTGCTGAGCCGTCTCGATCACTCGGAGCCGTACGCGCTCGACCCGTCGGGGGACGAAGCGCTGCGATTGGCGAAGCAGGTGCGGCGGCAGGCGCGGCTGAGCCGCGTCGAGTTTCACGTGGCCGAAGAGGCGGGACGGCACTTCGGGATGCCGAACACGGAGCTGGACTACGCGTCGCGTCTGAGCGCGCCGATCTATCCGCCGGCGCGCTCCGACAGCAACTGATTGACCCGGCGCGGGGCGGCGCGCCCCTTCGATTTCTTCATCACCAGCCCGACCAACACGCCTAACAACTTCGTCTCGCCGGCGCGGAATCGCCCCGCTTCCGCCGGATGTTCGGCGAGCACCTCGTCCACCCCGCGCGTCAGCTCGTCGGCGTCGCGCACCTGGACCAGCCCCTCGCGCTCGGCCACGCGGTCGGCAGGCTCGCCGGTCTCGACCATCAGCGCGAACACGCGTTTGGCGGCCGAGTGGCTCACGACGCCATCGCGCACGAGATCGAGCAGCCGCGCGAGGGCTGCCGGCGTGACGCGGAAGTCGCGGATGGATTCGTTGGTCGCGTTGAGCGCGGCGAGGACTTCGCCCATGACCCAGTTTGCGGCCGCCTTCGGGTCGCGGTGCAGCTTGGCAGCCGCCTCGAAGTACCCGGCGAGCGCCGGCGACGCCGTCAGGACGGCGATGTCGGCGGCGGCGAGTCCGTACTCGCGCGCAAAGCGCGCCCGGCGCGCGCGGGGCAGCTCGGGGAGCTCGGCGCGGACCTCATCGATCCAGCGGCGTTCGAGGACGAGCGGCGGGAGATCGGGCTCGGGGAAGTAGCGATAATCGTGGCTCGCTTCCTTGGAGCGCGCCGGCCGGACTTCGTTGCGTGCCCCGTCCCAGAGCATCGTTTGCTGTTCGACGCGCTCGCCGCGCTCGAGCAGCGCACATTGGCGCTGGAACTCGGCGTCGAGGGCGCGCTGGACGCCGGAGAACGAGTTCATGTTCTTGACTTCGGTCTTCGCGCCTAACGTAGTGGCGCCGCGCGGCCGCGCGCTGACGTTGGCGTCGACGCGCAGGCTGCCCTCCTCCATGTTGACGTCGCTGACGTCGACGTACTCGAGGATCTGCTTGAGCGCGGCGAGATAGGCGACGGCCTCGGCGGACGAGCGCATGTCGGGCTCGCTCACGATTTCGATGAGCGGGACGCCGGCGCGGTTGAGGTCGATGGCCGTCGCGCCGGGATAGCGATCGTGGATCGACTTGCCCGCGTCTTCTTCCATGTGCACGCGGGTGATGCCCACCGTGCGGACCGCGTCGCCGTCGCCGATCTCGAGGCGGCCGGCGAGCGCGAGGGGCCGGTCGTACTGCGAGATCTGGTAGCCTTTCGGCAGATCCGGATAGAAGTAGTTCTTGCGGGCGAAGACCGACACGTCGTTGACGGTGCAGCCTAACGCATGCGCGGCGCGCATGGCGAGGCGCACGGCTTCGCGGTTGAGGGCGGGCAGCGCCCCGGGCAGCGCGAGGCACACGGGGCAGGTGTTGACGTTGGGCGGCGCGCCGTACGTCGTGTCGCAGCTGCAGAACGCCTTGGTGTGGGTCCGCAGCTGGACGTGGACCTCGAGGCCGACGACCATCTCGTAGCGGGCGGTTGCGTCCGCCGGCGCCTCGCGGAGTCCGGTCATCGGTGCGCCTCGTCGCCTAACGCGCGCTCGAGCGCCGACGCGGCGGCGAACATGCCCGCCTCATCGAAGTGCCGCGCGATGAGTTGGCCGCCTATCGGTAGGCCGTCGACACGTCCGATCGGCAGCGACAGCGCCGGCACGCCGGCCAGGTTGCCCGTGGCGGTGAAGATGTCGTTCAGGTACATCTCGTACGGATCCGACTTGGCGCCGAGCTCGAACGCCGGCGACGGCGCCGTCGGCGTGAAGATCACATCGACGCCCGATGCGAACGCGCGGCGAAAGTCGTCGGTGATGCACCACCGGACCTCCTGCGCCTTCTTGTAGTACGCGTCGTAATAGCCCGCCGACAAGACGTAGGTGCCGAGGAGGATGCGGCGCGTGACCTCGGGCCCGAATCCGCGCGAGCGCGTCCGTTCGTACATGGCGCGGAGGCCATCGTCGTCCCGGACGCGCAGGCCGTACCGGACGCCGTCAAAGCGCGCCAGATTGGAGGACGCCTCGGCCGGCGCGATGATGTAGTAGACGGGAATCGCGAGCTCGGTGTGCGGCAGCGAAATCTCGCGTACCTGGGCGCCCTGGGCGCGGAACGCATCCAGCGCGCGGTCGCAGAGCGCGGTGACGCGCGGATCGAGCGATGCCGGGAAGTACTCCGTGGGGCGGCCGACCACGAGGCCGCGCATCGAGCGCGATGCCGCCTCGCGGTACCGCGGGACGGGGCGGTCGGCGCTGGTCGAGTCGTACGGGTCCCGGCCGGCAATGATTTCCATGCCTAACGCTGCATCCTCCACGGTGCGGCCCACCACGCCCACCTGGTCGAGCGACGACGCGAAGGCCACGAGGCCGAACCGGCTCACGCGCCCGTACGTCGGCTTGACGCCGACGACCCCGCAGAATGCCGCCGGCTGCCGGACCGAGCCGCCGGTCTCCGAGCCTAACGCAATGCGCACGATGCCGGCCGCCACCGCCGCCGCCGATCCGCCGGACGAGCCGCCGGGCACGCGCCGCGGGTCGAGCGGATTGCGGACCGGGCCGTAGGCGCTGTTTTCGTTGGACGAGCCCATCGCGAACTCATCGCAGTTGGTCTTGCAGACGACCACGGAGCCGGCGTCGCGGAG
>DAHUXU010000044.1 GCA_027307005.1 Gemmatimonadota bacterium | reverse complement strand
CGACTCCGGCCTCGCCGCTGCACGCCTCGAGGACATCGCGAAGCGGGCTGGTGTGTCCAAAGGCACCATCTACCTCTACTTCTCGAACAAAGAAACGCTCTTCTGCGAGATGATCCGCCAGCTCGTTGGCGACACGATCATCCAGGCTCAAGCGCGCGCGGTTGCGACGAGCGTCTCCGCGGTGGAGCAGTTGATCGACTACGCGCACACGGTGTGGCAGCACATTCGCACGCCGATGTTCGAGAAACTTCACCGATTGGCTATTGGTGAACTGCCCAACTTCCCCGCTCTCCTGGAGTTCTTCCATCGCGAGGTGCCGGGACGGAACGTCCAAGCGATCGCAGGCATTCTCCGTCATGGGATCGCCACGGGCGAATTCCGCGAGATGGACGAGCTGGAAGGCGCGCGCATGTTTCAGGCGCTGATTTTCAGTCACGGGATCTGGTGTGCGCAACGGGAACGGAACCCGCTCGTGGCGCATCTGACCGACGAGGAGGTGCTGGGGCAGCTCCTCGACTTTTTTCTGGGCGCGGTGCGAAAGGATGCGGCGTCGCGTCCGGCCTCGCCTGCTTCTTCCGCGGCGAACGAGGCATGACTGTGCATGCATGGGGTCGGTTGGGACAGGCGGTAGCGGTGGTGTCGATGATGGCGATCGGGGGACGGGCGTCCACGGTGCACGCGCAACCGCAGGAGCGCGACACCGCGTTCTCGGGCGCGCTTTCGTTAGGCGACGCCGCGCGCATGGCGGCGCGCCAGAGCGCGACGGCGCAAGAGGCGTACTTCCAGGCAGCGCAGTCGGCGGCGCAGGTGACGCTGGCGCGGAGCGACTTGTTGCCTAACGTCTCGGCGTACGCCATGGAGCACGGCGTCACGATCAACACCGCGACGTTCGGCTTTGCGCTCCCCGGCCTGGATCCCGGCGGCCAGCTCCTCGGCCCGGTCAACACCATCGACGTGCGCGGCAAACTGTCGCAGACGATTTTCGACTGGGCGGCCTTGAGCCGGCTGCGCAGCGCGAAGTCGACGGCCGTGGCCAGCAACGCCACCGCGTCCGATGTGGCCGAGCAGGCGGCGGTGGCGGCGTCGCTGGCGTATTTGCGGGCCCAACGGGCGGACGCCCAGCTCGCCGCGCGCGAAGCCGACTCGGTGCTCGCGGACTCGTTGCTGAGCATCGCGAACGATCAGGTCGCGGCGGGAGTCGGCGTCGCGCTCGACGTCACGCGGGCGCGGGCCCAGGTCGCATCGGTGCGCGCGCAGCTCATCGCCGCGCGGAACGAACGCGACCGCGCGCGCCTCGACCTGCTCCGCGCGCTCGGGCTGCCGCTGGATGCGCACATCGAGCTGGCCGACACGCTGACCCGGCTCGTGATGTCGGACACGATGCCTAACGAACAGGCGGCCATCGCCAGGGCGCTCCGCAACCGGCCCGACCTTCGCGCCGCCGACGAGCAGCTGCTCGCCGCGCGTCAGACGTCGGGCGCAATCCGCGCCGAACGACTGCCGTCGCTCACCGCATTCGGCGATGAGGGATGGCTCGGCACGAACAGCGGGAACAAGCTGAACACGGATCAGTGGGGCGTGCAGGTGTCGGTGCCGGTCTTCGATGGACTCCGTCGCGAGGGCCGCATCGAGGAATCCGAGGCCCGGGTGAGCGAGATCGATGTGCGCCGGCGCGACCTGCGTCAGCAAGCGGCCATCGAAGTGCGCGGCGCCTTGCTCGACCTCGGCTCGGCGCGTCAAGCGGTGGACGCGGCGCGCGAGGAGCTGCAGTTGACGGAGCAGGAAGTCGCGCAGGCGCGCGACCGGTTTCGCGCCGGCGTCTCGGGGAACGCGGACGTCATCACGGCGTCGCTCACCCTGAACACGTCGCGTACGCAATTGGTCGATGCGCTCGCGTCGTACCAGTCGGCGCGCGTCGGCCTGGCGCGTGCGTTAGGCTCGGTGACGACCCTGCCATAGCGCAGACGCGCATCACGTGACTCACGCAATCGACGACGAACGATCAGGACCTCTGACGATGGATACATCATGGCGACGATGGTCGATGAAGTAGACCAGGAACATTCCGAGACCACGCCGGCGAAGGCCGAGCATCCGCCGGCCGCGCCGTCGAAGCGCAAGTACGTCGTGCCGATCATCGCGATCGTGGTGCTCATCGCGCTGGTGTGGGGCGTCAAGTCGTACCTGTACGCGCGGGTGCACGAGAGCACGGACGACGCGCAGGTCGATGGCCACATCATTCCTGTGCTGGCCAAAGTCGGCGGCTACGTGAGCTCGGTGCGCGTCCAGGACAACGACTCGGTGCACGCCGGCGACACGTTGGCGACGATCGATGACGCGGAGTACAAGGTGAGGGTGGCGCTGGCGGAAGCGGATCTGACCGCGGCGCGCTTCACCGTCGGATCGGCACGTGCACCGGGACAGGCGCGCGCAGCGGTGACGTCGGCGACGAGCCAGTACGCGGCGCAGGACGCGCGGATCACGGCCGCGCGCGCCGAAGAGGAGCAAGCGCAATCGGACCTCACGCGCATGAAGGCGCTGGCGGCCAAGCAGATCATATCCAGCCAACAACTGGATGCGGCGCAGGCCGCCGCCGATGCCGCGGCGGCGAACTTGCAGGCCGTGCAGCGACATGCGGCGGCGGGCAATGCGGGCGTCACGAGCGCCCAGGCAGGGGTGCGCGTGGCGCAAGCGCGCACGCAAGCGGCGCAGGCAGCGCTCGACGATGCCCAGCTCCAGTTGAGCTACACGGTGATCACGGCGCCGGTGAGTGGAACGGTGTCCAAGAAGATCGTCGAGTTAGGCCAACTGTTGCAGCCGGGACAGACGCTCATGTCTGTCGTGGCGGACACCGGCACATGGATCACGGCCAACTTCAAGGAAACGCAGCTCGCCAAGATGCGCGTCGGTCAGCCGGTCGAGATCGACGTGGATGCCTATCCGGGGTGCACCGCCGAAGGAAAAGTGCAGAGCCTGAGTGCCGCCACGGGGGCACGATTCGCCCTGCTGCCGCCGGACAATGCGACAGGCAACTTCACCAAAGTCGTGCAGCGGGTGCCGGTGCGCATCATGGTGACGAAGGGCTGCGGCACGGCCCGTCCGTTGCGGCAGGGCCTGTCGGTGGTGGCGCACGTGAAGACGGGCTGACCTGCGCCTAACGGAATGCGTCTGGCGTACCGCTGATCGGCTGGTCGCAGAATGCCTGCACCGTTCGACCGTTCGCCGGAGGCGCGCGCGGTCACGATGGGCATCGCGCGCACTGACGCGTCCGGCGGCGCCGAGCTTGGTCGGGCGACCCGTCGCTCCTAAGTTATGGTGGGAAGGTGAGGTCCGCGTTCCAGCATTCCAGCCCAGCCCCGACATGACAGCTCTGCCGCCGCGCGCCGACGCGCTCGCGCTCATGCAGGAATTCACGGCCAGCGAATCGCTCCGAAAACACATGCTCGCCGTGGAGTCGGCGATGCGCGCGTACGCTTCGCACTATGGCGAGGATCCGGAGCGATGGGGTCTTGCCGGCCTCATGCACGACTTCGATTACGAGCGATTTCCGAACGCGGCGCATGCCGCGGATGCGGAGCATCCGGCCCACGGCGCGCGACTTTTGCGCGAGCGCGGGTATCCAGAGGATGTGGTCATGGCGATTCTCGGGCACGCGCCGTACACCGGCGTCGCGCGCACGACGCCAATGGCGCGCGCGCTGTTCGCGGTGGACGAGCTGACCGGTCTCATCACGGCGACTGCGTTGGTGAAGCCATCGCGCAGCGTGCACGATGTCGATGCCCGATCCGTCCGGAAGAAGATGAAGGACAAGGCATTCGCGCGGGGCGTTAGTCGCGAGGACGTCGTCCTTGGCGCGCAGGAATTGGGGGTCGAGCTCGATACGCACATCCAGTTCGTCATTGAGGCGATGCGCGCGAACGCAGACGCCATCGGGTTGGCTGGCGTCCCAGGGGGCTAAATGGCGAGCTTCAAC
>DAHUXU010000029.1 GCA_027307005.1 Gemmatimonadota bacterium | reverse complement strand
ACAGCGTGCGGCACGGCGAAGTCGCTTTCGATCACCTCTTCGGCATGGATGTGTGGGACTACCGGCGGCGACACGCGCAGCGCGGCGAGCTTTTCAACCCGGCCATGGCTGCGCTCACCCATGGGTTCGATCCCGCGCTTGTCGCGAGCGCGGCATTTGCCGGCGTGCGTAGCATCGTCGACGTCGGAGGAGGCGACGGGAGCCTGCTGGTCGCCCTGCTCCGGCAACATCCGGCGATGCGCGGGGTGCTCTTCGATCTGCCCCAGGTCGTCGGCGATGCGCACGCGCGGATCGACGCTGCCGGACTGGCGGCGCGGTGCGCGGTCGTTGCCGGTGACGCCTTCGATTCGGTGCCCGGGGGCGCGGATGCTTACATCCTCTGCCAGGTCGTGCACGACTGGAGCGACGAGCGCGCCGGCGTCATTCTCCGGAACTGTCGGCGTGCGATCGCTCCCGGCGGCAAGCTGTTCGTGATCGAGCGCCTGCTGCCGGAATGTTTCGATGCGTCACCGGCCGCACGGTCGGCGGCGATGGCGGACCTGACGATGATGGTGATGACCGGCGGGCGCGAGCGTACGATCGAAGGATTCCGATCCCTGCTCGCCTCGGCGGGATTTGGCGTGACGCGTGTCGAGCCGACCGCATCCGGCCCTGCCTTGATCGAGGGGTCGCCCGAGGCATCATGAGCGCCTCCATCCTGCTGGTCTCGACGGCGACGCACTCGCCCGCGCCGGGGCGGATGCCGCGCTGCCTCGCGATGGCCGGTTTCGAGGTCTCGGTGCTCGCGCCGAAGGGCTCGCTCGCCGAGAAAACCCGCTTCGTGAAGAAGATCGGCCATCTTCCGGAGAGTGCGACCGCAGCGCAGTGGATCAACGCCTTCGCCGCGACGGTGAATGCGACTTCGCCGGTGCTGGTGCTGCCCTGCGACGACACTTCTTTCCGGCTGATGCAGATGCTCGTGTACTCGCCGCCACGGAATCTGCAGCCGGCGTTGCAGCGCGACCTGGCCTTGCTCGTCACGGCGTCGCTCGGCGACCCCGCTTTCTATCGCACCAGCGTCGACAAGACGCTCCTCAGTCCCGCCGCGGCGGGGCTGGGCGTGCGGGTCCCGCCGTATGTGGTGATCGAGGATCCGCGCGAGGCCGAGGCCTTCGCCGGCGAGCACGGATACCCCGTCGTGGTGAAACGCGGGCAGTCGACGGCCGGCGAGGGCGTCGCGATATGTTCGAGCGCGGCGGAACTGGCGCAGGCGTTCACCACGCTGAGGCGGCCCGATCCGACCGGACTCTCCGAGGCGTACGCGCGGCGCCTGATCGTTCAGGCGCATGTTCCTGGGCGCATCCAGTACTATGCCGGCGTGGCCTGGAAGGGCGCGCTGATCTCGGGCATGGCGGTGGAGAAGGTTGCCGGGCCGCCCAAGGGGCCGTCGACGGTCTCGCGATACTTTCGTTCGGACGCGCTTCGCGACTTCTCGGCCAGGCTCGCGCAGGGTTTCGGCATGACCGGCATCATCGCGCCGGAGTTCGCGATCCACGAACGCAGTGGCGAACCGTACCTGCTCGAGTTGAACCGCCGCATGACGCACGGGACCCACCGCGGCGCGGCGATGGACATCGATGCGTGCGCAGCGCTCTTCTCCGCGGTGTCGGGCATGCCCGCGACGACGCGCGCCGATCTCGACGAGGGGGAGGAGCACCTGTGCGTTCACTTCCCGTCGGAGTGGCTGCGCGATCCGGCAAGCCGGTGGCTGCGCGAGTATCCTGTCGATGTTCCCTGGGACGAGCCTGAATTGATCGAGGCCATGCTCGCACTGCGCCGGGTCCCATGACCCGAGACCGGATCCTGACGCGTATCGGGTGCTGGCGCGTCGGCACCGCGCTCGCGGCGATGCTCCTCGCCTGCGTGGCATCCACCGCGCCGGCGGCGGAGGTGCAGCCGTATCCGAGCCGGCCCATCCGCATCGTCGTGCCGTTTTCCGGTGGCACCTGGGTCGACACCGTCGCGCGCATCGTGGCGGACAAGCTCGCCGAGGATGTCGGCCAGCCGGTCATCGTCGACGACCGCCCCGGTGCGTCGGGAAGCATCGCCGCCGACATCGTCGCGAAGGCGCCTCCCGACGGCTACACGCTGCTGGTGGGCGGCGTGTTCCTGACCACCCTCGTCGCGATCAACGCGCCGCACGCTGTCGATCCCCTCGGCGCATTCGTGCCGGTCACGCGCTGGACCAACGCGCCGATTCTCATCGTCGTGAATCCTTCGCTCAAGGTCGCGACGCTGGGCGAGCTCTTTGCGCTCGCTCGCCGCGAGCCCGGACGCGTCGCTTACGCGACCTCGGGCGTCGGCACCACGCCTCACCTGGTCGCGGTCATGCTCACGCAGCGCGCCGGCGTCGACATGCTGCATGTGCCCTACGTGAACACCAACACCGAGGCCAAGGACGTGCTCGCCGGTGAGGTTCCCGTCATGTTCACGTTCACCGGGACCGTCGACACGCTGGTCACGAGCGGGCGGCTCAAGGTCCTGGCGGTGACCACCAAGGACCGCAGCGCCGTGTGGCCCGATGTCCCCACGGTGGCGGAGCAGGGATTCCCCGGATTCGACGTGTCCACCTGGAGCGGTGCCCTCGCCCCGCTGGGAACCTCGCCCGAGATCGTCGCCAAGCTGGATCGCGCGTTCGATCGCATCCTGCAGAAGCCGGACGTGCGCGCGAAGATCGCGACGCTCGGCCTGCAGGTCGATGGTGCGGACCCGGCACGATTCGCGGCCGACATGAAAGCGGAGCTGCCGCGGTGGAAGGCGGTCGCTCGTGCCGCGGGGCTGCGCACAGACTGATTTACCGCGCCGAGCGCGACGCGCGGGACATGCTGGGTAACCGCTGCCGTTTCTTT
>DAHUXU010000024.1 GCA_027307005.1 Gemmatimonadota bacterium | reverse complement strand
TGCCGCCCGACGAAGAGATCGTCATGGCGGCCGGCGTCGCGCCGATCAGGGCACGCAAGGCGCGCTATTACGAGGACCGCCGCTTCACTGAACGGCTGTTGTCGGAAGCCGAGCCGTCGCACCTGCCCGTGAATTGGATCGGAGAGTCGACGGATGGCGAACGGCTTTCCGAGTTCGCTGGACGTCTCTGCTACATGAGCCAGCGCAATCCGGCGAGCAGATCGACGCGCGAGTATATCGAGAACATCAAGCGGCAAGGGCACGGAAGCGTTCTCGAGCACGCGACGTATTCTCTTCTCCTCGAGGGCGTGAGCCGCTCGCTCACGCACGAGCTGGTACGTCACCGAGCCGGATTCGCCTACTCGCAGCTGTCGCAGCGCTACGTCGACGAGTCGGAGGCGAGCTTCGTCGTCCCACCGGCCATCATCGGCGACGAACGACTCGAGACAGCCTGGCGCGAGCAGATCGAATCGGCACAGCGGAGTTACGTGATGCTCGTCGAAGAGCTGATGAAGCGCTACGCCTGGGTCGCGGACAAAGTCCACCGCCGGAAAATGGCTCGCGAAGGAGGGCGCGGCGTCCTTCCAAACTCGACAGAGACAAAAATCGTGGTGACGGCCAACGCGCGCGCGTGGCGAACGATGCTGGAGCTTCGGTCGAGCGAAGGCGCCGAATTAGAAATTCGTCGCGCGGCCGTCGCGGTGCTCCGTCTTCTCTCGAGAGAAGCGCCGGCACTCTTTTCCGATTTCGAGATCTACGAAGCCGCCGACCGTCGTGAGGCAGCGCGCGTCGCCTACCACAAAGTCTGAGTCGCGCTTGGTCGCGATGACGCGCGATTGCAAGAAACACATTGCGCGATGATTTCGCGTTTCTTATTTTGCGCGCACGTGTGATGCGATGTCCGGCGACGTGAGTGGACCGAATGGCGCGAATCGGATTCGCCTACAATCAGAAACCAGACGACGAGGAAGCGCGGACAGGCGAAGATGAGCCCCGCGCCGATGAAGAGCCTCCTAGTTCGTCTCGGCATCTGCGGTCGCGGATCGATGTGTCCTCTCCACTCGCGAGCGTCATTCACCCGTCGCCGGACACGTCGAGTCGGAATCACACCGACGACGAGTTCGCCGAATGGGACAGCAGCGAAACGATCGGCGCGGTCGAACACGCGCTTTCTGGCTTAGGCGAAGTCGTACGACTCGAGGCGAACGCGGAGTTTCCCGAGCGGCTACGGGCTGAGCGGCCGGACATCGTCTTCAACATGGCGGAAGGTCTTCGCGGCGTGAACCGCGAATCGCACGTCCCGGCCATGTGTGAGTTTTTCGAGATTCCGTATTCGGGATCGGATCCGTTCACGCTGTCGTTGTGTTTGGACAAGGCGCGCGCGAAAGAGTGTCTGGCATATCATGGCATTCCCACAGCGCCTTTCCGTGTGCTGCACGACGCGAGCACGCATCCCGGATCACTCGCGTTCCCGGTGTTCGTCAAACCGGTGCACGAGGGTTCGTCGAAGGGAATCACCGAGCGGAACTATTGCCGCACGGCGAGCGAGATGCGCGACCAAGTCGCCTTTCTGCTCGATCGCTATCGGCAGCCGGTTTTGGTCGAGCAGTTTCTGACGGGCGCGGAGTTCACGTGTGCTGTGTTGGGCAACGGGAACGAGACACACGTCCTGCCCATCGTCGGAATGAACTTTGATGTATTGCCTAGCGGTTCGCTGCCGGTCTACGGATTCGAAGCGAAGTGGCTGTGGGACCGGCCGGACGAACCGCTCGAGATTTTTGAATGCCCTGCGCGGATCGACGAAGCGCTGCGAGACACGATCGAACGAGTCGTGCTCGCCGCCTACCACGCGCTCGGCTGTCGCGATTGGTCGCGGATCGACGTGCGACTCGATGCGGCAGGCGTGCCCAACGTGGTCGAGGTGAACCCGCTTCCCGGGATTCTGCCCAATCCCGCAGACAACTCGTGCTTTCCCAAAGCTGCGCGCGCCGCCGGTGTGAGCTACGACGAGCTCATTCAGACATGCGTGCGACATGCTGCGGACCGGCAGGGCGTGGCCCTGCCACGCAACGCTGCACGCGTGCGCCGAGTGAGCGTCGCGCGGGCGGCGGCCTCGAGCTGAGGTCGCATGCGAGACCGCGACGTTTGCGGAACCCGCGCGTCATCACGACGCGCTCGATCCGCCGCATCTCGGCGACCGAAGCTCATCACGAGTTGGAGGAGCGCATGAAGATTGCCCTGTTATTCGATGGACCATCGGCGCTCGGCAAGTCGGCAGACCTCGCGATCCTCGAGACGCTCGAAGCGATCGAGGCCGTGCTCGTTGCCGACGGCCACCAGGTGACGCGATTCCCTGCCCAACCGGACGGACGCTGGGTCGAGCGCATGCGGCGCGGGAAGTTCGACCTCGTGTTCAACATGTGCGAAGGACTCGACGGCGTCGCCGCACTCGAGCCGGCCGTCATCTCGGCGCTCGAAGTGTTGGCCGTGCCGTTCACCGGTTGCTCGTCGTGGACCGCGAGCCTGTGTCTCCGCAAGCACGTCGTCAACGCGTTCCTCGAGCGGGCCGGATTGCCCGTGCCTGCTTTCGCCGTGGTGCATCGCGGCGCGCCCGTACCCGCTGTCGGGTTTCCAGCCATCTGCAAGCCCGCTGCAGAAGACGCATCGGTCGGCGTCGAGCAGCGCTCGGTTGTTCGCACCAATCGTGCGCTCGCCGCGCGCGTCGAGGCGATGCACGAAGGCTGGGACGAAGTGCTCGTCCAACGATACATCGACGGTCGCGAAGTCAACGTCGGCATCGTCGGCAATACCGTGCTTCCGCTCTCCGAGATCCGATTCGATGGACTGCCGAAGCGAATGTGGCGGATCGTTTCGTATCGATCGAAGTGGGTCGCCGGCAGCGATGAAGATGTCGGCGCCGTGCCCGCCTGTCCCGCGGATCTCTCGGACACGATCAGCGACAAGGTCAAAGAAGTCGCGCTCGATGCGTGGCGACTCGTCGGCGGCACCGGCTACGGCCGCGTCGACATGCGCATCGATCACGAAGGACAGCCGTGGATTCTCGAGGTGAACGCGAATCCCGACATCGCGGCCGATGCCGGACTCGCGCGCATGGCGGCCGCCGCCGGCCTCGACTACGCCGCGCTCATCCGGACCGTCTGCGACGACGCGATGACGCGCCACGTGTTGAACGGCGACGATCGTTGGGCATTGGCCCAACGCTTGTCCGGCGTGATGCCGGAGGCCAATGACGCCGCCGCGCTGCAGCTCGTCGCCGTCGGTCAACGCTGATCCATGGACGTTCCCCGAGGTAGATGGGACTCGATGCACGCGGCTCGGCGTCATTCGCCAGTCGCGCGTCAGGCATCGAGTCCTCTCCTCTCACGACTCGCTCCTCGGCGCCTTCACCCCGGAATCCGAGTCGGCAACATTCCCACAGCGCCGTCGCTGTACCGGCTGCGCGTCGCATGTGCGACGCCCCGAGGCATCGTCCGGTCGCGACGCGTCCTCCCTCCCCGAGGTCGATCGAAGGCTTCACCCAGCGTGCGCCAGCAGGTCCCGTCTTTCATCGACCCCGACGTAACACCACGATCATCTCACGCTCGCCTATCAGGCGGGGAGCCCAATCACCATGAGTGAGTGGCAACGCATCCTGAAGGAAGACAGCATCGCCACCCTGGAGCATTTGGCCGACCGGTTCGGTCGTGACGTCATCGACGTAGAGGCGCTCAAACCGGCCTTCGACAACTTCCAGATGCGCATCACGCCGGCCGCGCTCGAGCAGATCACTGCCGTCGGCGACCCGATGTGGAACCAGTACGTTCCCACGGTGCAGGAGCTCGAGGTCCACGACGGCATCATCGATTCGCTCGACGAGGATGCCGATTCGCCGGTGCCTAACATTACGCACCGCTATCCCGATCGCGTCCTCTTCCTCGTCAGTCCGGTGTGTGCGTCGTACTGCCGGTTCTGTACGCGCCGCCGCAAGGTGGGCGACCCGGAAAAGATTCCGCTCAATCAATACGAGTCGGCGTTCGCGTACATCCGGGCGCATCCCGAGATTCGCGACATCGTGATGAGCGGCGGCGATCCGATGATGCTTTCGGACCGCCGGCTCGAATTCCTGTTGCAGAATCTCCGCGCCATTCCGCACGTGGAGATCATCCGCATCGGGAGCCGCGTCACGTCGCACCTGCCGGAGCGCATCACGCCGGAGTTCTGCGAGATGGTGAAGAAGTACCATCCGGTCTACATGAACACGCACTTCAACCACCCGCGCGAGTTGACGCCGAAGGTGGTCGAGGCCCTGGGCCGCCTGGCGGACGCCGGCGTTCCGTTAGGCTGCCAGACCGTCCTGCTGCGGGGCGTGAACGATGATGTGGCCGTGATGAAGGAGCTGATGCAGCGCCTGCTCAAGGCGCGCGTGCGGCCGTACTATATCTACATGGCCGACCAGGTGGCGGGCGGCGAACATTTCCGCACGACGGTGCAGAAAGGGTTGGAGATCGTGCGCGCCCTGCGCGGATGGACGTCCGGGTTGGCGGTGCCGCACTTCGTGATCGATTCGCCCGGCGGCGGCGGCAAAGTGCCGCTGCTCCCCGAGTATGTCGAAGAGATCACCGACGACGAAGTCGTATTCCGGAATTACGAGGGCAAGCGGTTCGTGTACAAGCAGCCGCATCTTCCGGTTCCAGCGGCCGCTTGCGCGTCCGACGCCGATTCGCCCGACATCGTGCCGATCGAGATCGGCAAAACGCCGCGCCGGAAGCAGCCGGCGCGGCGCAGGACGTCGGCCAACGGATGACCGTTTGCGTAAGGCGCGGCGGCCGCGCCTTACGCTTCGACCAGCTCTTCCGGCTTGGCGGCGTCGGCAATGACCTTC
>DAHUXU010000720.1 GCA_027307005.1 Gemmatimonadota bacterium | reverse complement strand
TCCGCACCGAGCGCGAGCGCCGACTCGCACTGAGAACGGAGAGCACGCGGGCATCGAAGCCCGAACCGCGTGGCGATACGAATTGTTACAGGCCGCAACGATCTCTCGCAACAGAGTGCTCGGATCGCCCGGTGCGCAATTCATAAGACCGAGCGCGACAATGACTTGAGCTGGGCATGCCGGTTGCAAAATCGCGCTGCAGCGGGAGCTCCATCCCGCTCGCGATCGAGGCAGCGCGCATGTGGTACTCAGCTGCAGCCATTCTCTTCCATAGTTCAGCCGGGTGCATCTCGTGAGTCACCACGGGACGCACTTTCGCGAGTCGAAGCCCCCTCACAGGTTTCCGGCTTCGCGTCCGGGGAGCCACGCCCAGGAAGCGCGCGAGCTCGTGTCCCGAGCGCGCGAGCACCAGCGTAGCGGGAGTGTCGCCGAGGCGTGTGTGGCGTTCGAGATGGCGCTGGCGCTCATCGATGGCGCTCCGACTTCCCCGCTCCATTCCGATTTGCATCGTTGGCACGGCGCCCTCCTCTTCGACATCGGTTCAACCAGTGAGGCGGAAGCGTTCTTTCGGCGCGGGCTCGAGACATCGCAGTTCATTCGCTACGCGATCGGCATCGCCCGGGCCCAAGCGTGTCTCGCACGCGTTGCCCAACGACGAGGCGACTTCGCCGCGGCACGACGACAGTACGATGATGCATCGCTCAACGCCGTCGCGTCCGGCGATCATGCGCTCTTTGCGCACGTGGAGTTGGATCTCGGCTCCATCTCGGCCGTCATGGGAGATGTAGAGGATGCGAGCCAACGCTTTCGGCTGAGCATGCGGGCGCTGAGCGAAGCCGGCGACGACGCCGGAGTCGCCTGCGCACTCGACCACCTCGCCCAGCTGCACGCGCAACGCGGTCGATTGGACGATGCGCGCGCCGCCGTGTCGGAGGGACTCGCGATCGCCGACCGGTTGGGAGTCGCACTGCTCAGGCAGCGTCTCGCGACGACGGCGGCAGAAATTGCATGCACCGCCGGCGACGTGGACGAGTGCGACGCCGCAAGCAATCGCGCCCTGAGCATCGCGTCCAGACGCGGCGATCGGCTCGGTCGAGCACACGCGCTGCGGCTTCGCGCCCGTGTCGAAGCGCGGCGCGGCGCCACCGAGAAAGCCATCGCGTCGCTCGAAAACGCGCGCGCTCTCGCCGCACAAGGTGAAGACCTGCTCATGGGGGCGCGCGTGCTCGTTGAGTATGGCGACGCGCTCGCCGCACGAGGCGAAATGCTGCGTGCGCGGACGGCATGGGAACAGGCCGCGGCCGCGTACGCGAGACTCGGAATGCCACCCGAAGCAATCGCGGTAGGTAGGCGACTTTCGCCGCCTGCCTGAGCGAGACCGGCCACCTGCCTCGATCGTCGATGCAGAGTGCACCCAGCGTGCGCCGGATCGATTCCGCGCACTGACCCCGTCCCGAATCCCATGCCGGATTTTCCGTCCGACGACTCCTCGAGATCCAACGGCCCGATCGCCCAGGGCGCGAGTCGCGAAACAGCGGCCAAGGCGACGAACGCGTCGCCGCCGCGCATCGTGCCTGCGTTAGGCGCGAGCTTCCCCTCGGCCAGCTCCACCGATGGCGGGTCCCGCCAGAGCCCGCCGCTCGGCCTCGAGAGCATCGTCGGCTCGAGCACTGCGTTAGGCGATGCGCTGGACCGGGCGCGGAAGGTCGCCGGGAGCCGCCTGACCACCGTGCTCATCGTCGGCGAACCCGGCACGGGCAAGGAGCTGTTCGCGCGCGGCATCCACTACGCGGGTCCGACGCGCGGCGAGCCCTTCGTGGCGGTGAATTGCGCGGCCATCCCCGAGACGTTGCTCGAGTCCGAGCTGTTCGGTCACGAGCGCGGCGCGTTCACCGATGCGCGGGCGCAGAAGCGCGGTCTCATGGAGCTGGCGTCGACGGGCACGCTCTTCCTCGATGAAATCGGCGAGATGCCGCCGCGCTTACAGCCGAAACTGCTGCGCGCGCTCGAAGAACGTCGCGTGCGCCGGCTGGGTGGCCTGCAGGAAATCGAAATCAGCTGCCGGATCATCGCCGCGGCCAACATGGCCCTGCACGACGCCGTCACCAGATTGGAATTTCGCGAGGACCTGTACTACCGCTTGAACGTGTTCCGCATCGCGCTCCCGCCGCTCCGCGAGCGCGAGGGAGACGTCGAGCTGCTGGCCCGTCATTTCCTGGCGGACCTCGCGCGTCAGCAGCAGCTCGAGACGAAAGCGCTCGAGCCCGACGCCATCGCCGCGCTGCGCGCGCACACCTGGCCCGGGAACATCCGCGAGCTCAAGAACGTCATTGAGCATGCGGCCATCTTGAGCGATGGGAGCGCGATTCACGCCGAGCACCTGATGATCCAGCAGCGCACGACGTTGCCGGCGACGCGCGCGACGGGGCCCGTTCGTGAAATCCGAATCCCGCCCGAAGGCAAAGCGCTCGATGCCATCGAGAAAGAGGCGGTGCAAATGACGCTGCAGATCACGCGTGGAAATCGCAGCGCCGCGTCCCGCATTCTCGGCATCTCGCGTCCAACGCTCGCGAGGAAGATGCGCGAGTACGGAATCCACCATCCCCCCGGAGCCGCCGGCGAGTGATGCCGGTCCGGGGGCGGTGCGGTGGAGAGGAGCGGACACGATGAGCGCCAGCGCGACCAAGATTCTGCTCGTTGCGGAACACGAGCCGGAAGTGCCGGAGCTCATCTCCGCGTTGCACGACGGCGGTCTCCCGGCCGTCGATCTCCTGCACGCGGCGGAATCTACAGACGCGCTGCGCCAGCTCTCCGAGGACCGCTTCGACGCGATGCTCGTGTCGCTCCGCTCCGACGACGAGAATGCATTCGATCTGATTGCGCGCGTGCGCGATCAAGCGCCCGATGTGCCGGTCGTCGTGTTGGCGCCGCACGAGGACGAAGCGGTCGCCGTCCGCGCCATCAAGGCCGGCGCCGAAGAGTGCATCGGCGGCGATCGCAACGGCGCGATGCTCGTGCGGGCCATCCGCTACGCCATCGAGCGACACCAGCTGCAGATGGCTCTTCGGGCGATGGCGCTGGTGGATGATCTCACCGGGCTGTACAATCGCCGCGGATTTCAGACGCTGGCGCGACAGCACATGAAGATGGCGGACCGGATGCGCAAGCGCGTGTCGCACATCTTCGTGGATCTCGACGGGCTGAAGGAGATCAACGATTCGCTGGGGCACCGCGAGGGAGATCTGGCCTTGATCGAGACCGCGGATCTCCTCAAAGAGACGTTTCGCGAATCGGACATCATCGCTCGTATTGGCGGCGACGAGTTCGTGGTGCTGGCGCTCGAAGCCGTCGGGCTGGCGCAGGAGCACTGGGTCACGCGGCTCCAGGAGAACCTGGCGCGGCGGAACGAGCGGCCCGAGCGGCGCTACCGATTGTCGCTGAGCATGGGGATCGCGTACTACGATCCGGACTTCCCGTGTCCGTTAGACGATTTGCTGGACCGTGCGGACGCGCTCATGTACGAGCAGAAGCGGACGAAACGGCCGTCGTCGCCGGGGACGCCGGCGATGCCGACGCGCTTCAGCGCGTCGGGAGCGCGCGGCGTCGCGCCACGGGCGGACTAACCGAGCG
>DAHUXU010000710.1 GCA_027307005.1 Gemmatimonadota bacterium | reverse complement strand
CTTGAATGTTGTTCGAGATGATCCGAGACGCCTCCAGCGGGCGCATGAACGACTTGATCTCGACGTACGTTTGGTCGCCTTTTTTCGCGCGCGCGACGCCCTCGTTCGCGCGATCGATCATGCCGGGCGGCAGCAGCGATTCGGACAGGAGAGGATCGTTGACGACTGCTTGATACGTGATCGCCATGGGACCGAACAAGGACAGCGCCGCGATGGCAATGTATCCCCACGACCGGCGCACCTCACGCGGAACGTTGACCGTGACGAACCGCACCGCGGCACGCGCGGTGATCGCACGCTGCCGATACAACAGGTTGTGTCCACCGGCCACCAAGCGGCTGAGATAGAACACCGCATCGGATGATGCGCCCTTCGATGCAGTCGTGAGGCGCGCGAGGTCCGTGGCGATCTCCCGGTACTGGGCGACGAAGTCGCTGACCTCCGCTTCCGACATGTGTCGGAGCCCGCGTCGTTGGGCATCGCGCAGCGTCGTTGCGAAGCCGCTCCAGCGGGCCGACGAGCGCGCGACGAGCGCGTGCCGTTCGCGCGCGGCGCCCTTCGCCCCTCGTGGAGCGAGTCCATGCGCGCGCGCATCGCGCTCCCTGGCATACAACATCCGCAGCCGATCGATCACCGGCGCGGTTTCGTGCGGCATGTGGGCCGCGAGTGAGAGCGACAATTTCTCCGCGAGTACGTGCAGGCGCTCCGGCGCGAGCGACGCGGAGCGCGACAGGAATCGCTCGAGCACATCGTATTCGCCGGCGCTGAGCGCCGCCATCACCGGCACGCTCGTGCTCGACTCGGCGGTTACGGCCGGCACCACGGGCGCCCGCTCGATGCGCTCCTGCACGACGAACGTGCCGGCCATCATGTCGCCTAACCGCTTGCCCGACCGGTTGAACACGGCTGCGACGACGCCCACCCCATAGAAAAACCCGGGCTGTCCGTCGATGATGCGGGCGATGTTACGCACGGCCGAGGCACCGAACGACACCGAGTAGCCGCCGTCCTGCACGACGCGGATGTGCAGCAGCCGCTTGCCCGGCGTCTGTCCGTCCCACAGCGCTTCGAACAAGACGTAGTAGCCCCACTCCAGACTGAAGGTGGTCAGGAAGGCGATGGCCAGCACCCACGTGCCCGATTCCTCCGGCGTCGGCCGCGGCCCCGTCGGTCTGAGCTTGGCGAGCAACGACATCGAGATGACAAACGCGATGATGAGCGCGAGGATCGCAAGGAAGTCGATGATCGCCGCGGCCGCGCGCGCGCCGACGCCGGCGAGCGTATACGACAAGACCACCTGCTCGGGCGTCTCGATGTCGACCTGTTGGGCGACGATGGGGGCGCGCACCGGACCGCGCATGGAACCCGATTCCGAGGATGTCATGGGTGTGCGGGGGAACGAACGGCGTGTGCCGACGATTCAGCGCGCGTCTGCAGACGAATCGGTTGCGCAGGCCAGCGCGCCCGGAGCGGGCGCGCTGTCGCGCATGAGAAGATCGATCTGCGACCCGCGGTCCGCAAGCGCGCTCTCGATCGAGCCGCCTAACATGCCGGTGGCAACCTCGGCGCGCGCGCCTCCGTAAGGCGCGACCATTGCCCAACGCCAGGCATTTTCGGCGGCCAATGCCGTGCCGCGCTCGCGCATGATGCCGGACGCGCGAGCCCGCGCAGCGAGCTCGACCAGGCGGCGCCGCGCCGCCGTGAGGCGCTGCTCGCGATCGCCCGTCGCGTTGCCGCAGGAGCCGCCATCGACGAGGGCCATGACGGAGTCGCGCACGGCGCTCACGGGCGCCACGAGATCGGCGAGCGATGCGGCGGCGCCGATACCCGTCGTGTCCAACGGCGCCTCGAGCACCCGGCGCACGAGATCATACGGCGTGAGCACGCGGCCGGGGCCGTAGCGCGTGAGATACCAGTCGCGCGTCGCGCGCGATGGCGGAGCAACGTCGTCGAGCACGCTCACGAGCGCGGAACCTGCTTCGCCGGTGACATCGGGCGGCGTGACCGTGACGTATCCGGTGAACAGGTCATCCTGCACCGACGAGAGATACCCGTTCATGCGTCCCTCGCGCGCGAGCGATACCGCGACGAACCAATCGACGCTGCGCGCGAATACTTCCGTTGGGCGCATGCTCAGCACATCCCGATCGTCGGGATCGACAGCGCTCAAGGATGCGGTGGTCAGTCCGCGCAGCGATGCGGCCAGCTGGCCGCCGTGTGCATCGCGGACCGCACGGTCGGTGGCATAGTCGCCGCGCACGGCATAGCGGCGTTCCGCAGCCTGCCAATCGAGGTCGTGCGCGATTTCATGCGCGATGGTGCCGGCACTCGTGGCCGACGGCAGATAGATGATGCGATGCACCGGATCGTGCAGCGCGAGCGCGACGCCGCGCAGCGGGTTCTTTCCAAAGTGGATGCGGAGTCCCGTCAGGTCGAGCGAAGGCAGCACGCGATCCAAATCGGCCAGGGCCGAGCCGAGCATCGTGCGGTAGTAGGGCCGCCACGCGCTCGGCACGCTGGTGTCGAAGGCGATGGCGGTGAGGCCGTACCGGTCCTCGAGCTGCGCGTCGGTCGGCGAGGGGTCGCCTGGGTACCACGGGGTCTCTTGGGCGTACGCGCGCAGTGCCACGGCCGCGGCGAGCGTCGTGCGCGCCACCGCGATGCCGGGGGCACGCTCCGACACCAAGGCCCGCTCCGCGGAAAAGCCTTCCTCGCCACGCGACCGGTACAGAAACCGCATCCGCGCGCTGCGCTCGCCGCCGTCGGGCAGGTGCAGCAGGTCATCGCGGTGCGTCCACATCGCGACGACCACTGGAGTCTCCGGCGGACGCGCGCGGCCGAGCGCCAACCGCTCCAACGAACCGGCGGCGATGCCTAACAGCGAGATCCCGGAATCCGCCTTGGTCGGCTTGGTCGAATCGCCCGATGCCTCGCGCAACTCGGTTTGCAACTTCGGCGTGAGCTGCATGGCTTCGAGGGCGACGTCGGGAGGCAACCGCTCCATGAGCGGCTGCTCGACGCGGAAACGGCGTTCACGACGCCACGTTTGCAACAGACGCAGCGGGTCGGCGTCGTCTCGCCACGCGGCGCGCAGCAAGTCGCTCACGTCGCGCTTGGCGAGCTCACGATCGCGGACGAGCGCCGCGACTTGCGCCGCGATGTGAGGCGCATCAGCACGCAACCGATGCTCGGCGGCGGCCAGCGTGTATGCCAGGCGCACCGCCAATTCGCCGGCGCGCGGGTCGTGCGCGTCGCGCACGGTACGATCGATGAGTGCGAACTGTGTGTTGCCGTCGGGCGCGGCAACCAGCGAGACGCTATCGGTGAGGGAATCGAGCGCGATCGGATTCACTTCGTCGGCATTGCCTTCGAGCGTCCGGGCGAGAAGCGCCCAGGCAAGCGAATCGCGGGTGGCAATGGACAGCCGTGGGTCGCCCAGCGCGTAATCGATCAACCGGAACGGGCCGCCGAGACCGAGTCGCTGGCGCTCGAGGTATCCGAGCGCCAGAACGCGCTCAGAATCGGCATCCGTGTTCATCACAGCAGGGGGATGCTCGACCAACCGCTCTGCGTACGCGCGACCCGTGTGCAGTTGTCCGGCGATTTGCGGACCAACGGCGATGCGCTCACATCCCCCGGCAGCGAGGACCAACGCGCCGAGCGCGGCCAAGCAGCGTGCGCGATTGCGGTGGAGCGGCGGAATCATCGTACCTGCGAATACCCACGAAAAAACGTGGAGTTGCCGCGCGCCGAAGGCTCGACGCTCTGGAGCCGATCTGGAGGGGAGACGAACTACCCGGGCGGGCGTCATGCGACAGGAGGGACGCGACCTGTCTTACATTACTACCGCGTGACGGATGAACAAGTGCGCTACCTCACGGTTGACCCGGAGCGGCCGGACGCCGAGATCGTGCGGCGCGCCGGGGAGTTGTTGCGCCGAGGCGGGCTCGTCGCCTTTCCGACGGAGACCGTCTACGGCCTGGGCGCGAACGCATTGGACGCGCACGCGGTTGCGCGACTTTTCGCCGCCAAGGGACGTCCGACGTACGATCCATTGATCGTTCATGTGCTGAACGCTGGAGTCGCTCGCGCGGTTGCACGCGATTGGCCGGATGCGGCCGAGCGTCTCGCGAGGGCATTCTGGCCGGGACCGCTGACACTGGTGGTGCCGAAGCGGCGAATGATTCCCGACATCGTCACTGCTGGACTGGACACGGTGGGGCTGCGCGTTCCCTCGCACCCGGTGGCGCGCGCAATTCTCGAAGCGGCCACAGTGCCGATCGCGGCGCCGAGCGCGAACCGATTCAGCGAATTATCGCCGACGCGGGCGGAGCACGTGGAGCGGGCGTTGGGCGATCGCGTCGATCTGATCGTGGATGGCGGCCCAACGACGGTGGGCATCGAGTCGACGGTGGTCGATGTCTCCGGGGACCGGCCGGTGATCCTGCGACCGGGAACCATTCCGTCGCCGGAGCTGGCCGCGGCGATCGGTGCGTTAGACATCGCGTCGTCCGGCGGTCGGGACGACAGCACGCAACCGCGCCGCGCACCGGGGATGCTGGACCGGCACTATGCTCCGCGCGCCCGCCTGGAGGTGTTCTCCGGTGGGTCGCGGGCGGCGTCGTTGATTGCGGCCCATGCGGCGCGCGGCTCGACCGTCGGGGCGCTGGTGCTGGCGCCGTTGGACGACAGCGCGGCCCGCACGGTGCAAATGCCTAACGACCCGGCGGCGTACGCGCGGGCGCTGTATCACGCGTTGCACACGCTCGATGCGGCGGGATGCGATGTGATACTCGTGGAAGCGCCTCCCGAGGGCGCGGCATGGGCCGGCGTCAGGGACCGGCTGTCGCGCGCCGCACAGCCGGCCGACGCCTAACGGACGTCACGCCTTGCGCTGGGCGCCGAAGAGCCGGCGGATCGCGCGCGTCATGCCGAACGGCGTCCGACCCCGCTCCAGCGCCGCTGCGAGCTGGCGACCCGTCTGCCACCGCTTGTCCAATTCCTTTTCGAGGCAGCACTCGATGGCGCGCACGAGATCACGGGGCGCGTGCGGGGCGAGGCCTGCCAACGGCGGCACCGGCGAAAAGAGGTGCTTGGCCATGATCTCGGCAAACGATTCGCCGGTGAACGGCAGGCGGCCGGCCAGCATCAGGTAGCCGAGCACTCCGAGACCGTAGAGATCGCTGCGTCCATCGAGGTCGGCTTCGCCGACCGCCTGCTCGGGTGACATGAAGTGCGGCGTGCCGAAAGCGCACCGGAGCTCGGAGGGGCGCGGATCCCACGAGCGACGACGCGCGACGCTGAAGTCGGCGAGCAGCGCGCGTCCCGTTTCGCGATCGACGAGCACGTTCT
>DAHUXU010000707.1 GCA_027307005.1 Gemmatimonadota bacterium | reverse complement strand
AATCGCGAGACCGGCGCACCGCTCTTTCCCGTCGAAGAGCGGCGCGTTCCGGCGAGCGACGTCCCCGGCGACTCCGCGTGGCCGACGCAGCCGTTCCCGACGCGTCCCGTTCCGTTAGTCCCGGAGCGATTTCAGGCCGACGATGTGTTCGGCGTGTCGGCCCAAGGGAAGGCATGGTGCGAGAAGGAGCTTGCCGGTGTGCGCAACGACGGGATGTTCACGCCGCCATCGGTGCGCGGCACCGTGATCTATCCCGGGAACATCGGCGGGTCGAACTGGAGCGGGATCGCAATCGACCCGGTGCGGCATCTCGCGATCCTTCCGTTGAACAACGTGATGACCGTGGTGCAGTTGATTCCGCGTGCCGATGCGCATGCCCGCGCAATGTCGGGCACGCGCTTCGATCAGTTCTCGCCGCAGCGCGGAACGCCGTACGCGATGCGGCGGACCTTTCTCATCGCACCGGACGGCGCGCCGTGTTCGACGCCGCCGTGGGGCACCCTCACGGCGGTGGATCTCGAGACGGGTCGGCCGACGTGGAGCCGTCCGTTGGGGAGCATCGCTGCACTCGCGCGCGTACCGGGCAGCGCGCGGTGGGGCTCGCCTAACTTGGGCGGCGCGATGGTCACTGCCGGTGGGATCGTGTTCGCGGGCGGCGCGCTCGACGAGCGGCTGCACGCATACGACATCGAAACCGGCACGGAGCTGTGGTCCGCCAAACTGCCGGCCGGCGTGCATGCGTCGCCGATGACGTATGTCACCGCGACCGGACGACAGTTCGTAGTCGTCGCAGCGGGCGGACACCGGGAGCTGTACGCGGCAAGCGGAGGCACGGACGGAGCAGGAGACTACATCGTTGCGTTTGGGCTCCCGACAACCGCTCCGGCTGCGCCGCACGCGGCGACCATCTCGGCCGGCCAGTACACCGGACACATGGTGCTCGACCGATCGCGCTTCGACGCGCACTGGGATCTCGGGCGTGACAGCTCGGGCGCGACGTTGTCGTTCACGCTTGATGGCGTCGGGGGCAGTGGTCATGGGACGGGTCACGTCGTGGGCGACAGCATCGCCATCACGGCGAATTGGTCGCTGCCCTCGAAGCACTGTTCCGGCACGATGACCCTGGGCGGCCGCGCGGCTGACGAGAATCGCGCGATCATCGGCGAGCTCACCTATGTCGATGGATGCACCGACGGCTCCACAAAGCCGGGGACGTTTGCGATGTGGCGCGCGGGACATCGCGTGACACGCGTCGGTGTATCCGGCAATTTTCGTTAGGCGGTTGGGCGAGGGCGCTTGTCCGAGGTCGGGCGTCGCGTGGACGGGGGCCGCCGTTCCGTCCGGTCGGCGTCCGACGTCCGGCGGCGCTCGACTTCGGTCTCCTTCGCGGCCTCGGCGTTGATCGACTGCGTGGCGAGCTCGGTCAATTTCTCGTCCGCCGCCTTCTCTTCCTTGAGCGTTTGCTCGAGCAAACCGACCTGATCGTTCAGGCCCAACTGCTCCGCCCACGTGCGAACGGTACCGTAGGCGGCAATTTCATAGTGCTCGACGCGCTGCGCCGCCGAGATGATGCCGGCATCCAGCACCTCCGGTTCGGGCTCTTCCTCGATGAGCTCGGCGCCTTCGGACAGTACGCCTTCCATTCCGTGGCATGTCTTGCCCTTGGCGTTCTTGCCCAGGGTCTCGAAGATCTGCTCCAGCCGCGTCACGTGTCCTTCTGTTTCCTGCCGATGCGATTCGAGCGCTTCCTTGAGGTCGTCGTTCGATGCGGCTTTGAGGATCTTGGGTAGTGCCTTGAGAATCTGGCGTTCCGCGTTGTAGAGATCGCGGAGCTCTTCGACATAGAGGTCGGAAAGGGTGTGCGCGGCCATCGGTGCCTCCGGGAGTGGGTCTCGTCGGTCGGAACCGGGCGTCAATGCAATGCTTGGTCCGCGTCTCAGGGCGCGCGGCGGTTTCTCGCATCGCGCGTATCCTCCGCTGCGGCGTGAGGCCGGTACATGATCACCTGCGCGCGCTCGAGCGTGATGAGCGCACCACCGATCATCTCATCGAGCTCTGGCAGGATCGCCTGGATTCGCTCCGGTGTCTCGACGCACTCGATGATCACGGGAAGTCGGTCGAGAGGATGAAGCCATGCATGTCGTCCTCTCCGCGTTCAATGCGCCTTCGTTAGGCACGCTCGCCGATGCTCAGCAGGTGCCGCGCCGAAGCCAACCCGGCGACCGCGCCGACTAGCGACAACACGACGCTGAGCACGACGTAGAGACCGGCCCGTCCATATTCTCCCGAGTCGAGCAGCGCGATCGACTCATAGCTGAACGTCGAGAACGTGGTGTAGCCGCCGCAGAACCCCGTCGTGAGCAGCGCGCGCAGTTCCGGCGTGACCGTCGATGTTGCGAGTGCATACTGCATCAAGAAACCGAAGAGAAACGAGCCCGTGACGTTGATGAGGAGCGTTCCGACAGGGAACGCTGCGCCGCTCCACCGCTGGATGAGGGCGCCGAACGCGAAACGGGCAACGCTGCCGACGGCGCCGCCCAAGGCGATGTACCAGATCATTGGTCGACTCCGCGCGGCGCGGCGGATGGCGCGCGGGACGCGAGAACCTGCGCGACCGACGCGAGGAGCGCGTGCAGGTGCTCGAGCTCAGGCTCGATGACGCTCGAGACGCGCGGATCGACGGCGCCGTAGCCGCGGAGTTGGGCGGACGTGCTGTCCTCGAGTCGCACCATTTCCGCGATCAGAATGGCTCGGATGCTTTGCGCGCTGGACCGCGACTGCCGCCGGAGCGCCAGGGCAGCAGCGAGGTGATTGATCCGATCGCGGAGCTGCGTTAGGAGCGGCCGAACCGCGCCGCCGAATCCGGGCGGCAGGTCAGGCGCGTACTGCGTGAGGCCGTCGCTCGGCGGGCGATCGGCGCGCGCAGCGAGATCTTCGATGCTGTCGAGTGCGTGCTCGAGGCCGGCGAGCAGCACCTCGAAATGCCGCTGCTGGTGCGCGTTGAGCAGGCGATCTGGCGAGTTCTGGGGCAAGAAAAGACTCCTGCGTGAGCATACCGTAGGAGTCATCAGCCGGACCACCCGGCACTTGGCGGCGAACTCCATCGCCGATCATCGGTTGTGCTTCTCCGGCATCATACCGCGCTCACCGACGAGCGTCAACGTCGGCCCCGGGCGTTCCGCTTCTCGATGACGGTCACGGGTGCTTCGGCTCTGCGACCTTGAGCTGCATTGCATCCTCGCGCGACGCCAGCTCGCGCATGATGAGACCGTAGATCCAGTTGCTGACGGTGCGATTTTCGGCGCTGGACACGCGCTCGATACGGAGTTTCTCCGCGGGAGTGACGCGGACCTGGACGACCTTCTTTTTCGGATTGCGTGTCTTGGCCACCGTTCGCTCGCCTATCGCCTGAAGGAATCGTGGCAGGCGAACATACCGGGCGCGTTGGTGTCACGCAGTCATACAATGTCATCTCTCGTCATACATGGTCGACCGCGTCCGGCGGGCGCGCGGTACCGGCGGGCGCGACGGGAGCGTTTGCCGGCGACAGAGCGCGCGCGTGCATGCATCGAGGAGCTCGTCGGCGCCCAGGCGCGCGAGGTCGAACGTCGATGACGCGCCGAGCAGCGCGCGCACCTGGCGGCCGAGGACGCGCGGCTGCACGTCGAGGCGCGCGGCGATTTCGCCTAACGATCGATGCTCGTGCTGCAGCAACCGAAACGCGGTCAGCGTGCGCGCGATGATGAGCAGCTCGCGGCACGACGCGAATCCGACGCGGCGTGTGACGCGCTCGAGGTGGCGCCGGGTGACGGCGGAGGCGAGCGCGATGTCTTCGACGGATTGAAAGCGCCGCGGCGCCGCGAACAGCGCCTGGATCGCGCGAACGACGCCCGCCGGCAGCTCGGCGAGCTGGCGATCGACGGATGCGAGGAAGCGTTGGGCGAGCGCGTCGAGCGTCATGCGCACGGCGAGGGCGCGCAGTGCGCCGGGTTGGTCTTCGACGCCGGCGATGACTAACCGCCGGGTGCCGTCGGGGAGCAGTTGGGCGGCGAGGGCGACGCTGGTGGTGGTGAGCGCCGTGTAGAGCAGCACCGGCACGGCGGCGTAGCGCGCGAGGAGCGTCGAGAGCGTGTGCATGCGGCGGTCGAGGCGTCGGTCACCGGGATCGAGGACCAGGAGATCGATGTCGCCGCGCTCGAGCGCGGACGCGATGCTGTCGGACTCATCGATGCTCGAGGCGGGGATGATTGTTTCGTGGGCGCCGAGCGCGGTGCGCAGGCGTCCGAGGAGGAGATCGGGGAGGAGGGCAACGGCGATCACGACGCGAGCCGTGGGCGGTTGGGGCGCGCGGGTCGATGTCTCATCCGTGCACTTTCCGGTCGCGGTCGTGCGCAAACGACGAAGCGTGTGAGCGCGAACGTGGCGTCGTCGCTTCACGACGTTGCGCCGCGATTGGAGACCGGCCGGTGGAGCGACGCGGCTCACACCGGGAGGTCCTATGCTTCGTCGTCACACGTTGGTCCTGTTGTTGGTCGCGGCAGCGCTAGCCGCATGTGCAACACCGACGGCGCCGCCGCGGCCGTCGCACGACGAACAGATCACGATCGGTCCGCATCCGGACGTGGCCGTGCGGCACGTTCCGATCCGGCGTTGAGGACGAGGGGCGTGTGCGCGGCGCATCGTTAGGCGTGGGCGTTCGGGCCGGCGTTGCGGAGGACGGTTTCGCGCATGCGGGCGAGTGCGCCGGCGATGCCCGCCGTCGCGGGGGTTGGATCTCGCGTCGGCGGGGCATCGGGTGGTGTGGCTTCATCTTCGAGTGCGCGCAGTGCAGCGGCGGCGTCGCGTGCGAGCGGTGCGAGGCCGGCGCGCGCGGCGATGCCGAGTGCGCGTCGGTATTCATCGCGGGCGCCGGGAGCGTCGCCAAAGACGCGGGCGCCGCCCGCGGCATAATAGTGGAAGTAGCCGGCGAGGCGCGGTGGCAGTCGTTCGGCCACGAGGGCGCGGCGATACTGCTCGAACGCGGGCTGCACGCGATCACCGGCAGCGAGCTCCATCAGATTGATGAGCGATGTCCAACGGACGTACGAGTCCTGCGTGGTGGCAGAGATGATCAGTTGGGCATCGCGTGCGGCGCTGCGGACGCCGAGCTCCGCGAAGGCGGCAGCGACGTCGGCGAGTGCGCGGTCGCGCTCGCGCGGGTCGGGCAGATGCTCGAGGGCTTCGAATGCGAGCCGGGCCGCGAGCTCCACGTTGCCGCGCAGAAACGCGACGTGTGCGCGTCCGTGCCTGCCCAACGCAAGCACATCCAGGCGGCGCGCGTGCGCGGCTTCGTGCTCCACGGCGGCCAACTGTGCGTCGGCATCGTCGAGATTGCCGCGCTCCGCCGTCACCGACGCGCCGTAGCAGCGCGCGCGCAGCGCGGCGGCGTGATCGCCGGCGTCGGCCGCCACCTGCGCGGCCGTCGCAAATGCGTTCTCGGCGAGCAGCCACTCCGCCCGATGCCGATGACACTCGGCGATTCTGACGTACGCTTCGACGGTTGTGTGCGGCGTCGCGTGACGGGGAATCGCCAAGAGCGACGAATACACGTCGAGCGCGAGATCCCACCGCGCGCGCGCTTCGAGCGTCCGGCCGAATACCAGCAGGCGAGCTTCGACCGCGTCGACATCGTCGCGCTGGCCAACGGCGGCGACCAGTGTGCGAAGCGCCGCGCGCAACTCCTCGTCGTCAACCGCATCGACCACGGGCGCGATGGTCGCGATGCGCAGCGCAAGTTCGCTGTCGGTCACGGCGCCGGGTTGCGCCCACGCGTCGACCACGCGCAGCACGAGCAGCGCCGCGGACATGGTGGTCCAATCCGGATCGGCGTCCGATGAGAGCGCGGACAATGCGTCGACGAACGCCGAGTGCATTGGCGGCGACGACACTGTGGGCGCGCTCGAGGAAATCGGAGTGTGCACGTGAGCACTCCAGCCGCTGTTTGACATCCCGGAGCGCACGCTGCACAAAGCGAGCGCGACAGGACCGTTGCTGCAATCATGCCGCATGAGTCCGGTTCGTCAAGATGCGGATCTGCGTCAGGATTGGCAGCCGTCGCGGACCGTCCATCGGGACAGCCCAGCCCACCATGCATCGGCGCGAACACCTTTCGGCTGGACGCACCGGCGGAGGGCGGCGACGCGCTCGAAGTCGTAGAGCCAAATTGCGGGCGCGTCACGAACGAGTGTCTGCCATGCGCGCCGTTCGGCGACGTGCGCGGTCGTCGAGTCGCTTGCGATGTCCGCGGCGGCGATCAACGAGTCGAACATGGGATCGCTGTACCCGCTGAAGTTGGACGTCTCGGCGGCCGGGTTGGTCGGCGTGCCCCAGAGCTGCCGGGCGCTGAACGGGCTCGGGTCCCAGTCGAGGGCGACGAGTGCGGCGTCGAAGCGATGAGCCGAAAGCCGCGCGGCAAGTGTGGCGTTGTCTACGGTCTCGACATCCATGTTGGCGCCCGCACGTCGCAGTTCATCCTGCATCAGCACGGCGACGCGCTGGCCTGCCGGAGCCGTGGTCGACACGAGCAGTGTGAATCGGAGCGGCGTACCGTCGCGGCGACGAGTGTCTCGATCGGATGGCATATGCCAACCGGCGTCGTCGAGCAGAGACACGGCGCGCGGCAGATCGGGTTGGGGAAGCAGCGCCGGCGCGCCGTGCAGCAACGGCGCGGGCAGAGGCCCGGTGGCGGGGATCGCGCTCTTGCCCAACGCAGCGCTCGTGAGTCGCGCGCGATCGACGGCCATCGTCAGCGCTCGCCTAACGGAACGGTCGCCGAGAACGGCGTGCGGCCTGCGGCTCGATCCGGGATCGTGCAGATTGAGCATCACGAGACCGCTCGACAGCGACGCCCATCGCACC
>DAHUXU010000704.1 GCA_027307005.1 Gemmatimonadota bacterium | reverse complement strand
TCGGCGCGCGCATCGCGACGTTCGTGTGGGGCAGGCCATACTTGCCCCGACAGTTCGATGTGGATGCGTACTGCCGGATTCTGCTCGAGACGTCGTTTGCTGCAGAGATTCGACCCGAAGGGAGTGAGCGCGTGAATGCTTTGGTTGACGCGCAACGCGAGACGTTGATACCGGTCTACACGGCGTTGCTGGACCAACTCGACCAGCAAAGAATAGTTGCACGGAATGGTAAAGTCTACACCATCGTCGAGCCGGCGGGAAAGTGGGCCAAGTTCCGTGCCACCATGTATTTCCGGCGTAGCAAAGTTCGCGCGACGCTGCGCTGGCTCAAATACATCGCATTGTACGATGGATGGCTCGAGTACATTCTTAAGAAGGTTGCCGGTCGCAGCGGCGTTTCGGTCGAGCTGACCGAGCGCGAGCGGCGTTGGCCACTCATCTTCCTATGGCCCAAGGCGATTCGCTACCTCAGATCTCGACCACAACGACGAAGCTGAAATGACGCCTACGACGTATGCGGCGCTGATTCTCGCCGGAATGTTCGTATTGACGATGCCTGTGTTCGCTGTCGTGTCGCGGAACCGGCCGGTAGACGCCGATGTCGCGCGCCGCCCAACGACGTTTCTGTTGGGCACATGGGTGCGCGACTGGTTGATGTGGCTGATCTCGCCTGCCGAACGTGCGTTCGTATCGTGGGGCCTGTCCCCGGATTTGTTCAACTACTTTGGCGGACTGATGGGGCTGTTCGCCGGCTTTGCGTACGCGAAAGAGTCGCTGGCGCTGGGCGGCTGGCTGGTGCTGGTGGGCGGCGTGGCGGACATCATCGACGGCCGCATCGCGCGTGCTCGCCGGGTGGCATCCGACTACGGCGAGTTTCTCGACTCGATGCTCGACCGCTTCGCCGAAATGTTCGCGTTCATCGGGCTCGCGGTGTACTTCGAGGCGGTGCCGCTGGCGATGACGGCGACGATCCTTGCGTTAGGCGGCTCGTTGATGGTGAGCTACGCGCGCGCCAAGGGCGAGGGCGTCCGGGTGGACTGCCGGGGCGGTGTGATGCAGCGGGCCGAGCGTCTGGTGTTGTTGGGCGTAGCGTCGCTGGTCGACAGCCCGCTGACCCGCGCGCTCCACTGGCACAACGGCGCGCTCCTGCTCACGGTGATCGTGTTGATCGGCGCAGGCTCGATCGGGACGGCGGTGTATCGGACGGTGTTCGTGGCGCGCGAGCTCAGGAAGCGGGAGCGCGAGACGGGGGAAGGGCGGCACATCGTGTAGGGCAAGTCGCTCCAGAACGGGACCCGGCGCCGCAAGGCGCCCGGGTCCCGTTCCCGCACCAGAGCGTCAGCGAGCGCTTCCCTTCGCCAGAGTCCGCAAAACGTACGGCAGGATCCCGCCATTCCTATAGTATGTCGCCTCCTCGGGCGTATCGATGCGCGAGCGGACCTGGAACGTCCGGGTCTTGCCGCCGGCGTCCGTCGCCCGCACCGTGAGCAGGGCGCGCGGCGCCAGGCTGTTCGACAGGCCCTCGATCTCGTACGTCTCGAATCCCGTCAGGCCTAACGACTGCCGGGTCGCTCCATCCGCGAATTCGAGCGGGATCACGCCCATGCCGACCAGGTTCGACCGATGGATCCGCTCGAACGATTCGGCGATCACCGCGGAAACGCCTAACAACAGCGTGCCTTTGGCCGCCCAGTCGCGCGACGAGCCGGTGCCGTATTCCTTCCCGGCGATGATGAGCAGCGGCGTGCCTGCCTGCTGGAACTGCGTCGACGCATCGAAGATGGTGACCGGCGTCCCGCCGGCTTGGAGCGCGGTCCAGCCGCCCTCGGTGCCCGGCGCCAGCTCGTTGCGCAGGCGAATGTTCGCGAACGTGCCGCGCATCATCACTTCGTGGTTGCCGCGTCGCGAGCCGTACGAGTTGAAATCGGATGCCTTCACGCCGTGCGCGATGAGCCACTGGCCTGCCGGGCTCTTCACGGGAATCGAGCCGGCGGGTGAGATGTGATCGGTCGTGATGGAGTCGCCGAGCATCGCGAGCACACGGGCGCCGCGGATCGGCCGCACGGGCGGCGGGTCGAGCGTCACGTCCTGGAAAAACGGCGGGTTCTTGACGTACGTCGAATGCTCGTCCCACGCGTAGAGATCGCCCGTCGGCATCGGCAGCGCACGCCACCGTTCGTCGCCGTCGAAGACGTTGGCGTACTCCTTCGTGAACATCTCGCTCTTCACGGACGACAGGATCGTCTCCTGCACTTCCTTGGACGACGGCCAGATGTCGCGCAGGAACACGGGCCCGTCCGCGCCGATGCCTAACGGTTCGGTGACGAGGTCGATGTCCATGCGGCCCGCCAGCGCGTACGCCACCACCAGCGGGGGCGACGCCAGATAGTTGAACCGCGTCAGCGCGTTGACGCGACCCTCGAAGTTGCGGTTGCCCGAGAGCACCGCGGCGACGACGAGCTTGTGCTGTTCCACCGCATCGGCGATGTCGGGCGGCAGCGGCCCCGAGTTGCCGATGCACGTCGTGCACCCGTAACCGGCGAGGTAGAAGCCCAACTTCTCGAGGTACGTCATGAGGCCGGACTTCCGATAGTAGTCCGACACGACCTTCGACCCGGGCGCGAGACTCGTCTTAACCCACGGCTTGACGGTCAGACCTTTCTCAACGGCCTTCTTGGCCAGCAGTCCGGCGGCGATCATCACCGACGGGTTGGACGTGTTGGTGCAGCTCGTGATCGCCGCGATCACCACCGAGCCGTGCGTGATCGTGAACGTCTGCTCGTGCATCCGCACGCTGACGCCGGCCGCGGTGGCCGCCGGTGTGACGCCCACTCCGCCCGACCCGCCGGCGCTCGACGACCGGCCGCCCGTGTCTTCGCCTAACCGTTCCAGTTCCCCGTGCAGCGCTTCGGCGAACATACTCTTGGCCTTGGCGAGCGGCACGCGATCCTGCGGCCGCTTGGGGCCGGCAAGGGACGGCTCGACCGTTCCGAGATCCAGCTCGATCGTGTCGCTGAACACCGGATCGGGCGACGTATCCGTCCGGAACATGCCCTGCGTCTTGGAGTACGCTTCGACCAACTTCACCTGATGCTCGCTCCGTCCCGTGAACCGCAGATACTTGAGCGTCTCGTCGTCGACGGGGAAGAAGCCGATGGTCGCGCCGTATTCGGGCGCCATGTTGCCGATGGTCGCACGGTCGGCGAGCGACAACGATGAGAGTCCGGCGCCGTAGAATTCGACGAATTTGCCGACGACCTTTTTCTTGCGGAGCATCTGCGTCACCGCGAGCACGAGATCGGTGGCCGTCGCGCCGGCCGGCAGCCGTCCGTGCAGCTTGAATCCCACCACGTCGGGCACGAGCATCGAGAGCGGCTGGCCTAACATGGCCGCTTCCGCCTCGATGCCGCCGACACCCCAGCCCACCACGCCTAACCCGTTGATCATCGTCGTGTGCGAGTCGGTGCCGACCAATGAATCCGGGTACGCGTACCGCACGCCATCGACCTCGGTGCTGAAGACCGAGCGGCCCAGGTACTCGAGATTCACCTGGTGGCAGATGCCCGTGCCGGGCGGCACGACGCTGAAATTGCGGAACGCCCGCTGTCCCCACCGCAGGAAGGCGTAGCGTTCGCTGTTGCGCTCGAATTCCTTGGTGGTGTTGATGAGCAGCGCCGCCTCGGTGCCGTATTCGTCGACCTGCACCGAGTGGTCGATGACCAGGTCGGCGGGCTGCAGGGGGTTGATGCGCGTCGGATCTCCGCCTAACCGGGCAATCGCATCGCGCATTGCGGCGAGATCGACCACCGCGGGAACGCCGGTGAAATCCTGCAGCAGCACGCGCGCGGGGCGGAATGCGATCTCCTGCTCGTGCGACGCCGTCACGTCCCACGTGGCGAGCGCGGCAATCTCGTCGCGCTTGACGAACGCACCGTCCTCGTTGCGGAGCAGGTTTTCCAGCAGGACGCGCAGCGAAATCGGAAGGCGGTCGATGTGCGCGCCCTCGAACGACGCGAGACCCGGCGCATCCAGGCGGAAGATGGTGTAGTCGGTGCCGTCGACGCGCAACGTCGAGCGGCTCCTGAACGAATCGAGAGATGACATGTGCACTCGCGATCGGTGCGCACCGCGAGAAACGGGCGCCGTGAAGAACTGAGCCACTGCCGCCGCGTACGTCGAGCGGCGACAGGCTGTATGCAATCTACAGCGGCGCTACGACCCCGGTCATACGTGGCCGCCTAGAAAGAAGATGGGTCTTCGCCTGAGAACGTGTAGCACCATGCTTCACCCTCGAGCACCACGTCACCCGTCTGGCGCCGGACCACGATGCGCAGCTGCGTGACAGGCTTTGTCGCATGCACACTCACGACTTCCGCCTCGGCCGTGATGGTGTCGCCGACGTAGACTGGTGCGGTGAATTTCCAGTTCTGGCTCAGAAACACCGTGCCGGGTCCCGGCATGTCCATCGCGACCAACGCATGGAGCACTCCGGTGGTGAGACCGCCCTGCACGACCAGCTTTCCGAAGCGCGTGCGTTTCGCGAAGGCTTCGTCGAAGTGCAAGGGATTGTAATCGCCCGTGAGCTCGGCGAACGCCTGCACTTTGTCGGCGCCGATGGTGAGGCTGCGGGTGGCGCGTTGGCCGGGGGTGAGAGGCATGGCTGGTGAGGAAGTCCGCGCGGTTCGCGGGCGTTCGATTACATGGTGAGGACGAGCGGCGCACCTGCCCGGATCACGATCGTGTGCTCGTGGTGCACCGCGAGCGCGCCGCTCAGCGTGCGCAGCGTCCAGCCGTCGTCATCCTCCACCGCTCGCGTTGGGCGCGGGGTGACCATCGGCTCGAGCGCAATCACGAGCCCGGGCGTGAGCACGCCGCGGGTCGTCGGATCGTTCCAGTTAGGCACGGATGGACTTTCATGGATGCGGCGCCCCACACCGTGGCCGCAGAGCTCTCGCACCACCGCGAAGCCATGGCGCCGCACCTCGCGTTCCACCGCGCCGCCCAGCTCGCCGAGCGACGTTCCCGCGCGCGCCGAGCGCAGCGCCGCCGAGAACGCCTGCCGCGCGCATCGCTGCAGCTCCCGCGCGCGCTGCTCCGCCGGCGGGACGAGCACGGTGATGGCCGCGTCCGCGATGTAGCCGTCGAGCTCGAGCGTGACGTCCAGTTTCACCGCGTCGCCGCCGCCGAGAACGCGCGGGCCGGGGATGCCGTGTACGATTTGGTCGTTCACGCTGATGCACGTGAATCCGGGAAAATCATAAGCGAGTTGCGGCGCCGAGCGCGCGCCGTGCGCGCGTGCGAACCGCGCGGCCACTTCATCGAGCGCGGCCGTGGTGATGCCGGGCCGCACGGCTGCGCGCATCGCGGTGAGCGTTTGCGCGACGAGCCGCCCGACGCGTTGGAGTCCGGCGAGGTCCGAAGCGGATTGGATGGTCATGAAGCGTGTGCGGCCGGTGCACGCGCCGGAGCAGCACGTTCCCCCGGCGCGGGCATCCGTCGATTGCCGCTATCCTCTCTTGAAATACTGGACGGCTCGTTCGGGTTTCTCCGCTGCCGATCGCGACTTGAACGTGCCGAGGTTGCGTCGTTTTCCGGTCTGCGGGTTCTTCTTGCGCGAGTACAGACGGTATTCGCCGTTTTTCATTTTGCGAATCATGATGTCCTCCCGGCGGTTCGCGCCTTGTCGTGGTGCCAGAGCACGATGGCGAGCAGCACTGCGCCGACCGACACTCCGGCATCGGCCACGGTGAAGGTCCAGAAGTGCCAGGCGCCGAATCGCACGTCGATGAAATCCACGACGCCGCGCGCCGAGCGCAGGCGATCGATGAGGTTGCCCAACGCGCCGCCCGACACCAAGCCTAACGCAGCACCCAGCCAGGCGTCGCCGGCGGCGGTCTTGCGGTACATGCTGAACAGGACGATCAGCGCGATCACCACGACCGCCGCCAGCGCACCGCGGGCCAGGATGCCGCGCCCGACAGGAATTCCAAATGCCGTGCCGGGATTGTAGGTGAGCGTCAACTGCACGATCGTGCCGATGAACGGATGCGCGATGTGCGCCGGCTCGAGGTACGCGACGGCCAGCGACTTGGTGATCCAGTCCGCGACCACCACCAGCACGGCGAGCGGCCAGTAGGCGAGCGCCTTCCGCGGAATTCCCGTCGAGGGCACGCGCCGGCTCAGGACGGACGACGCGAGACCACGCCCGACACGACGACGAAGAGCGCGATGGATGCCGGCGTGCTCATGGCTCGACTCCTCCTAACGGATGGTCCGCGGTCACGCCAGCCCCAGATAGTGGCAACCAGCTTCTTCCGCACGCGCGACGCCGAAGACGCCGGAGGGCACCACGATCACGCCCGGTACCAGCGATCGCTTGACCTCGGCCGACACGGAATCGACGCGCTGCTTCGCGTCGTCGGCGAGCTCGGCGGCGAAACCGCCGAGCGCGAGATTGCAGCAGAGGACGATCACGCCGCGCTTGATCAGCGCGTCGAGCGACGATGTCTCGTCCACCAGCGCGTACTTGTCGTCGGACTTCACGCCGACAAATGGATTGCGCTTCGCTTTTTTGCCGGTGGTCGGGTCCTTGAGCTTGGTGTGATCGGCAACGAAATCGTATCGCGCCCAGATGTCGTCGCCGAGTGCCATGGGAATTGCGTGGTGTCGGATGACGATGACGACGTTGACGTCGGCGTCGCTGGTGCCGTACACCTGGTGAAAGCCCTCGAGATAGAGGCCGGCTTTGCCGAGCGCCTCACCGTCAGCGATGGCGGGCGAATCGAACACCTGGCGATGCTGGGCGGTCAGTCTCTCGACCCACGACAGGTCCCATGGACCGCGCGCCGGCGCCGTGGTGTCGGAGCGTGCGCGTGCGTCCCGCCGATCGTTGGGCACGGCGTCCGCGATCGCTCGCGATGGGCGCACCAGGCCACCGGCGGCAAGAGCAACGGCGGCGGTCGCCAGTTGGGCGAGGAAGCCGCGTCGTGGCGCTTCGGGCGAATCGAGTGACGTGCGGCGTTCTCGCATGGCCGGTGGGAATGAGCGGGGCAAAACGGCTGTGAGAGAAATACTCTCTGGAACGCAGAAGGGGGAAGAGCACAGGGGCAACACGAGGTTGCGCCTGGTCTCTTCCCCCTGCTTGTGCAGCCGAAAGGAACTTACTTCTTCGACCCGCGCCGCGTTCCACGGAGCTCGCGGAGGAGCCGATCGACGACGCTCGTGGTGGATTCGCGCGAGTGCTTCTTCTCGCGATCGAGGAAGGCGCGTGCCGCCTTGCTCACCCAGATCGTGGTCTGGTCCTCCCGATACTCACGATAGCGATCCCGCGTGGGCATGAAATGACCCCTCAGTGTAAGGGTGAAATGTTGACCAGCCGCTTCGCGGTGCGTCGATGGACGACCGCCCAACGTCTGACACACGCACATGCTGGAGGCTGCGGTCGCGCATTACGTGCAGCACGACGTTCCTCCGCGATGAACGGGGAGTCCCGCGCGAGCGAGGCTCGCCTCGTCATCGTCCTGCAGCGAGAGTGTACCGACTCCCGCATCCGACTCGACCGACAGCATCAACACGCCGCCGCGATAGACCGCTGGGTCGCGCACCGCGGCCGGTCCAGCCACGCTGCCCAACAGACCATTGGGCAGCATGTCCTGCAAGACGGCAGCCGATTCGCCGGTGAGCATCCACCGGTCGCCGGCGCTCGCGACGCGGCGCCGAAACGGCGCCAGGAGTTCATCGAGCTCGGCCCACGTCGTGCCCGGCACGTACGGCGGACCAAGAAAGCCCAGCGTGAACTCGTCGGCGCCCCGGGTCATGCACCAGTCGAGCAGTCGCCAGCTCGACGCCGCCGTGTAGTCGTCACGTCGAACACAGAGCATCGATGCGGTCCTGGCGGCTGGTTCCGCGATCCGCCGTGTCCGGCCGTTCGGTTTCTCATTGCCTAACTGACCGGCTCGTCTGCGCCGGGTCCGACCGCCGGCTGCGTGCATCGCACTCGCGGCCGAGCGCGCGCGCCATCATCGCATCGCGCTGGCGCAGTATAACATCTTTCTCCGCGATGTCGAGAGGCAAGCGTGCAATCGCCGTTCCGGCGCATCCCTAACGCTGCGACATCGACGCCGTTCGCCCAACGCTGCGCCGCCATGGGCCGGTTTGGCGGTCCGCCGGAGCATCGACCACTGTGTTCCGCGTCCCAAATCTGCCATCGGACGTCGAAAAAATCGCATCGGCCCGTTGGGCGTATGCCCAACGCAACACTCGGGCGGCCCCGGTCGCCGCCTAGCGGCGGGCGATCAGCACGGCGCCGATCACGCCGAACGCGTACATCAGCGCGACGGCCTCCCAGGCGTGTGTGATGAGCGGCTGCGCCTCGTCGACATAGAGCCGGCGGCGCCAGCGGAACGGCACGATCACATAGGCAGATCGCGGCATCCCGGGGCGCCGCAGCCGCT
>DAHUXU010000689.1 GCA_027307005.1 Gemmatimonadota bacterium | reverse complement strand
CTGATTCCGCGCGCGTGTGCAGCGCTGCTGGCGCTCGGGGTGGTCATGGCGTGCGCCGATGCGCGGGGCGATCCGCCGCGCGCCGCGGCGCACCGTGCATCGCACACGGCGCCCGCGACGCACGCCGACACGATGCTCGATTCCGCGCACGCGGTGACGGCGCGTCTCGAGCAGCGTTGCGCGTCCGATGCGCGGATGACCAACGTGCTCGCGCAGATCCGTGCCGACAGCGATTCGGCCCGCGCCGACTCGATCCGCAGGGCGCAGCGAGACAGCATGGCGATGGCGTCGGCCGATTCGTTAGGCGCGGGCGACAGCACGCACGACGGTGTGACGCATGCGGCGCACCTAACGGTGCGGCACCGGGCCCACCACGCGCATCGCGCCGCACCGGCGGCGGCCCCACAGCCCGCGTCGTGGCACGGCGAGGTCGCGCGGCGTGCCCTGGGGCAGACGCCGCTGCCTGGCTCGCTGTTTCCGGGCTGTCGCGTCGTGGCGTACTACGGCAATCCGTTCTCGAAGCGGATGGGGATTCTGGGCGAGATCAATCCCGATTCGATGCTCGACCGCTTGCAGCGCCAGGCCGATGCGTACGTGCGCGCGGACAGCACGACGCCCGTGCTGCCGGCGCTGGAGCTGATCGTGACCGTCGCCCAGGGCTCGGCGGGCCGCGACGGGATGTATCGCGCGCGGATGCCGGACTCGGTGATCGACAAAGTGGCGTCGTGGGCTGAACGCCGCGGCTATCTGTTGATTCTCGACGTGCAGGTGGGGCGGAGCTCGGTGCGCAGCGAGATCGCGCCGCTCATCAAGTATCTGCAGCGCCCGACGGTGCACTTGGCGCTCGATCCGGAGTTCGCGATGTCGCCGACCAGAGTGCCCGGCCACGTGATCGGCACGCTCGACGCGTCGCAGGTGAACGTGGCCGCGGACACGCTGGCCGCGTTAGTCACGCAATACCAGCTGCCGCCGAAAATGCTGATCGTGCACCGGTTCACCCGCCCGATGCTGACCAACCACGAGCGCATCCACCTCGATCCGCGCGTGCAGATGGTGATCGACATGGATGGCTTCGGCGCGCCGACCCTCAAGCGCAGCTCGTACCTGCATTACATATTCGACCATCCGGTGCAGTTCGCGGGATTCAAGGTGTTCTACAAGAACGACAAGCCGATGTTGACGCCGGAGCAGGTGCTGCGGCTGAAGCCGATTCCCGTCTTCATCATGTATCAGTAGGGCAGGGACGCGCGCGGTGACGCGCGGGTCCCGTTCCCGCATGTACGCCTACGTTCTCGCACTTCTCTTCACGCCCGATCGCGAACAAGTCGTGCTGATGGACAAGACGCGGCCGGCGTGGCAGCGCGGGCGCGTCAATGCGTTAGGCGGCAAGCTCGCGCCGGGCGAGAGCGCCGCGGAGGCCGCGCGCCGCGAGGTGCGCGAGGAGGCGGGCGTCGATGTCGCCGCGTGGGACACGGTGCTCGTCTGGCGCGACGTCCAGTACACGATGCACGTGCTTCGCGCGTTCGACGACGCGGCGGGCAGCGCCCACACCGCCGAGGATCAGCGCGTGTTCCGGGCGCCCGTGCACGCGCTGCCCGCGAACGTGATCGACAACCTGCGCTGGCTCGTGCCGCTCGCGCTGGATCGTGACGTGGCGCTGCCGATCGAGGTGCGGAGCGCCTCGCCCGACGGATCCGGACTCACGGAGCCGCCGCCGTGACGCACTGACGGCCGTTCGGTTCCGGCACGACCGATCCCAAAGCCGGACACTGGTGCCGCCAACGGACGGAGGGCCGCATCGGGTAACATGTGATGCGAATGCGAGATGCGCGTGCGCGGCGCGCGGCACGACTATTCCCTCGCGCAGACGCAGGCTCGCGACTGATTATCCGCGGCGCACACGCCGCATCCACCCCGGCCGCCGACACTCACCGACATGCTCAACGACCTCCGGTACGCGTTCCGCACGATTTTCCGCAGCCCCGGATTCGCCGTCGTCACGGTGCTCACGCTTGCGTTGGGCATCGGCGCCAGCACGGCGATCTTCAGCGTCGTCGATGCGGTGCTGTTGCGGCCGCTGCCGTATCCCCAGTCCGACCGGTTGGTCGATGTCTGGTCCAACGGGTTGGGCGGCAATTTTCCGGGACGGATGGGTCTCTCGTATCCGCATGCGTTAGACATCCGCAACCTGCGGCAGGATTTCGCCGGCCTGGCGGTCTACACGACGCAGCGATCGAACATGACGGGCATCGGCGATCCCATCGAGGTGCAGGCGGCGGTGGTCTCGCCCGACCTGTTCTCGGTGCTGGATGTGCATCTGGTGATCGGGCGTGCCTTCACGGCGGCGGATGTGCACGCGCCGGTGACGGTCCTGAGCTACGCGACCTGGACGGGCCGCTACGGCGGGGATCGCTCCGTGTTAGGCAAGACCATCATGCTCGACGGCCATGCGTACACGGTGATCGGCGTCCTTCCGCCGGCGGCGCGGTTTCCCGATGAGCGCACCGAGCTGTGGCTGCCCATCGGCGTTGCGTTCGCCGACAATCCAGAGCTCGAAGTGAACGCCGATTATTTCGCGTTCAGCGCGGTGGGCCGTTTGGCGCCCGGCGCCTCGGTCGAGCGCGCCGGCGCCGACCTCGCGCTGTTGTCCAAGCGATTGGCGGAGGCAGCCACGCAGACGTCCGCGCCGAAAGCGGGCGATGGCAAGTCCGGCAGGGCGGGCGGTCCCGCCGCCGGTCCCGCGCCGGGCGCCGGCGCGCCCAGCGGCGCCGTGCGACGAGTCGTGATCGCGCGGTCGGGCGGACCGCCGGGCGGCGCGGGCGGGCCCAAGGGTCAGCTCGATACGCCGTCCTTCACGCTGCAGCCGTTGAGCCGGTCGGTGGTCGGCAGCGGACGCAGATTGATCCTGGTGCTCTTCGGCGCCGTTGGCGTCGTGATGCTGATCGCCTGCGTCAACGCCGCCGGTCTCCTCATGGCGCGCTCGAGCGGGCGCCGGCGCGAGATCGCCGTCCGCCGCGCGTTAGGCGCCGGCCGGGGACGCATCGTGCGGCAGCTGCTCACCGAGAGCGTCGTGCTCTCGCTGGCCGCCGCCGGCGCCGGGTTGGCGTTAGGCGCCTGGGGCCTCCAGGCGATTCTCGGCACCTGGCCGGGCGTGCTGCCGCGCGTCGGCACGATCGGCATCGACGGACACGCCCTCGCGTTCACGCTGGCGCTGGCCCTCGCGACCGGCGTCGCCTTCTCGCTCGTGCCCGCGCTCCGCGCCGCGTCGCCCGATGTCGAGCGCACGCTGCGCGACGATTCGGCAGCGAGCACCGGCGGGCGCCGGCGCTCGCACGGCGTGCTCGTCGTGACGGAAATGGCCCTCGCGTTGGTGCTGCTCGTGGGCGCCGGACTCCTCGTCCGCAGCTTCGTCCGGTTGAGCGAGATTCGCCCCGGGTTCGATCCCCAGAACGTGCTCGCGGCGCGCATCCGCCTCACGCCGTCGCGGTACCAGAACGTGCAGCAGCAGCAGGACTTCTTCGACCAGGTGGAAGCAGACCTGATGCGCCGGCCCGGCGTGATGGGCGTGTCGCTCTCGCGCACGCTGCCGCTCAGCGGCGCGACGATGATGTTAGGCATGGATCCGCGCGAGGTGCGCGCCGACGATCCGGATCCGGTGCTGATGATCGGCCTCGCCGTCGTCGATGCGCAGTACTTCACCACCCTGCGCATCCCGCTGCTCGCCGGGCGCGTTTTCGGCCCGTCCGACCGCGCCGGCGCGCCGAGAGTCATCATCGTGAACGACCTGCTCGCCAAACAGCTCTGGCCGGGTCAGTCGCCGATCGGCAAGCAAATGCCGCTGCACGGGGGCGGCGGCGGCTCCGCGCCGGCAACGGTGATCGGGGAAATCGCCTCCCTGCGCTCGGGTCGCATGGACGCGCCGCCGCAGCCGGAGCTCGATGAAGCCGTGGCGCAGT
>DAHUXU010000661.1 GCA_027307005.1 Gemmatimonadota bacterium | reverse complement strand
CGACGCGGCGAGCGGCGCATCGAAGCGCATCGGCACGTCGGATTACGGCGACTTCTCCGGCCTGGCCTGGTCGCCCGACTCGCGATGGCTCGCGTACCAGGTGTCGGCGTCGAACGGCCTGAGCCGCATCGACGTGTACGATGTGCGCGGCGGGACGACGACGGCGCTGACGAGCGATCGATACGATTCCTATTCGCCGGCGTGGAGCCCGGACGGCGCGTGGCTCTGGTTCCTGTCCAACCGGCATTTCCGCTCGACCGTAGGTGCGCCATGGGGGTCGCGTGCGCCCGAGCCGTACTTCGACCGGCAGACCGAAATTTTTGCGTTAGCACTCCGCACGGGCGAACGGTTTCCGTTCGCGCATGCGGATGAGCTGCACCGCGACACGGTCGCGGTACCGAAGAAGCCGGAGTCGCGCGTGCCGGGCGCTCCCAAGGCTCCCGTTGCCGCCGCACTGGACTCGACTCCCCGCGTGATGATCGATACTGCCGGCATCATGGACCGCTTGTATCGCGTTCCGGTCGACCCGGGGAATTACGCCGGCCTGAGCACGGATGGCGCGCGGCTCTACTTCCTTTCGATGGACCGCGCCAATCCGCGGCAAGCGATGCTGCACGTGCTCACCATCACTCGCGTCGATCCGAAGGTGCAGGCGCTGGTCGACAAGGTGACCGGCTACGAGCTCTCGGCGAACCGGAAGAAGCTGCTGGTGCGGCGCGGCGACGATCTGTTCGTGATCGACGCCGGTCCCCGTCCTCCCGACAAACTGGGCGACGCGCAGGTCGACCTCTCGGGATGGAAGCTGCACATCGTGCCGCGTGAAGAGTGGCAGCAGATGTATCGCGAGGCCTGGCGTTTGGAGCGCGACTACTTTTACGACCGCAACATGAACGGCATCGACTGGAACGCGATGCGGACGAAGTACGCGCCGCTGGCCGCTCGTGTGACGGATCGCAACGAGCTGTCCGATGTGTTCGGCCAGATGATCAGCGAGCTCTCGGCGCTCCACATGTTCGTGCACGGCGGCGACATGCAGACCGCGACGGAGCAGATCGCGACCGGATCGTTAGGCGCGGAGCTCGCGCGCGACGCCAGGGCCGGCGGCTACCGTGTCGTCCACGTATATCGGAACGATCCGGACGATCCGGACGATGCGTCGCCGCTGGCGCGGCCCGGCGTGGACGTGCGGGATGGCGAGACGATCGTGGACGTGAACGGGACGCCTGCGTTGTCGGGCCCGTCGCTCGGCGCCCTGTTGCGGAACACGGCCGGCACGCAGGTGCGGCTGCGCATCACGGGCGCGGGCGAGTCCACGCGCGACGTGATCGTCGAGCCCATCACCGCGCGGGCGGCGGCCAATCTTCGGTACGACGAATGGGAATACACGCGCCGCCTGCTGGTCGACAGCTTGAGCCACGGGCGCATCGGGTACGTGCATCTGCGCGCGATGAGCAGCGACGACATCGCCCAGTGGGAGCGCGATTTCTATCCGGTGTTCAACCGCGATGCGCTGATCGTCGACGTGCGGAACAACCGCGGCGGCAACATCGACTCGTGGATTCTCGAGAAGCTGATGCGGCACGCATGGATGTTCTGGCAGCCCCGCGTCGGCGCTCCGTACTGGAACATGCAGGAGGCGTTTCGCGGCCCGATGACGGTGCTGGTGAACGAGCACACCGCGTCCGACGGCGAAGCGTTCGCGTACGGATTCCGCGCGCTCGGGTTAGGCAAGCTCATCGGCACGCGGACCTGGGGCGGCGAGATCTGGCTGTCCTCGTCCAACATTCTCGCCGACCGCGGCATCGCGACCGCCGCCGAGATGGGCGTGTACGGGCCGAACAGCGAGTGGCTGATCGAGGGCCACGGCGTGGATCCCGACATCGTCGTGGACGACACGCCGCACGAGACGTTCCTCGGCCGCGACGCGCAATTGGAGACGGCGGTGAAAACGCTCATGGACCAGCTGGCGAAGCAGCCGCCGAGCGTGCCCAAGCCTCCCAGGTATCCGCACAAGGGACCCTGACCACGCGGCGCTCGGCCGATCCGGTCGCACGCGGGCTGGCGCCTAACGACGTGCTGCCCGGTCAGGAATCGTCGTTGCCGTCGTCTTCGTCCTCGACGCCCGGCACGCCGCGCGGGTCGGGCTTCACGGTGACCGGCTGGGTGTAGGTCTTGCCGTCCACGGTTAGGCGCGCGGTGAATGCGCCCAACAGCGGGATGCGGCGCCGGCCGAATCCGCCGCCGCCCGCGCCGCCGCCCGGCATCTCCTTGACTGGGATCCACACCACGCGGTGCATGCCGGCGGACGTCGCAAACGGCACTGGAGCGGGCCGCCACAGCGCCGTCGTGTTGGGAATCCCGGGCCGGCGGCGCGCCGGTCCCCCGGCACCCTCAGCCTCCGCGGGCGCCCCGCTCGAGAAGGTGTGCACCACCCGTCCGCCGGCGTCGAGGATCTCGAGCGTCACCGTGCCCGAGGCCGCGCTCTTGAGGTAGTAGTCGATCGCCGCTCCGTTAGGCGGATTCTCCGCTTGCGGCTCGTCTTTCTGCAGCGGTGTGCCGTCGTCGCCGCCCTGATTGTAGTAAATGGCGTCGGACGGCTGGAACAACACCGCGTCGCTCGCGAGCTGCGCGGCGTCGAGCTGCCGCAGCGGCGCGATGTCGTCGATCACCCAGAAGCCGCGACCGTGCGTGGCGACGATGAGGTCGTTTTCATAGACCTCGAAGTCGCGCACCGATGTCGTCGGCAGATTGAGCTGCAGTGGCAGCCACGAGTCGCCATCGTCGAACGACACGTAGGCGCCGCGCTCCGTCCCGGCGAACAACAGGCCGCGGCGCTTCGGATCTTCCTTGACGACGTGCACGTACACACCGCCCGGCAAACCCTTCGTGATACGCTGCCACGTTTTGCCGAGGTCGCGCGTGCGGTAGATGTACGGTTCGAAGTCCTGAAGTTGATGGCGATCGACGCTCGCGTATGCCGTGTTGAGGTCGAAGTGCGAGGCGTCGATCATCGTCACCCGGCTCCACGGCGTGAGCGCCGGCGGCGTCACGTTCTGCCAATGGCCGCCGTTGTCCATCGTCACCTGGATGTTCCCATCGTCGGTCCCGGCCCAGACCATCGGAACGAGAATCGGAGACGGCGCAATCGTGTACACCACACCGCGCTGTCCGTTAGTCCCGGTGTCGGCGGCAGCGGCTGCATCCAATCCCGACGGCACACCCGGCTGCGCACGCGTCAGATCCGGACTCACACGCGTCCAGGTCTGCGCGCAGTCGGTAGACAGGAACACGTACTGATTGCCGTAGTAGAGCGACCGCGGATCGGCGCGCGATACGACGAGTGGCTGCGTCCAGTCCGCGCGCGCGGTCTCGCCTTTCGGCACTGCCGGCGCCGTGGTGCCGGCGATCGGCACGTTGAGTGCGAGATCGAAGCGCTGGCCTGTGCCGCCGAACACGATGCCGGGATGGAGCGGATCGCCCGCCGTATATCCGCTCTCGCCGCCCGCGCCGATCGGCTCCCAATCGCGCATCGAAATCTCGCCGAACTTTCCACGCGAGCGCACCGCAACAGCGCCGCTGTCTTGTTGGGCGCCGGTCACCCAGTACGGGAAGCGGAAGTCGACGGAGGCGTGATAGATCTGCGCGGTCGGTTGGTTGAGCCACGAGCTCCACGACACGTCGCGGGGATCTTCACTCTTCGCATTGCGCGTGATGACGGTGCCCTGATCGCTGGCGACGATCAACGTGTTCGGATCATCGGGCGACACCCATGGCTGATGGTAGTCGTCGCCGCCCGGTGAACCGCGCAGCGGCACCCACGTGTGGCCGCCATCCATCGAACGCGAGACCGACACGTTGCTCACGTACACGACATCCGCGTTCTTGGGATCGACGGCAACGTGCTCGAAGTACCAGCCGCGTCCCCACAGGGCGGAATCGTTGGACAGGCGCGTCCACGACGCGCCCGCATCGTCGGAGCGGAAGAAGCCGCCTAACCCGGGAACGCCGACGCCGAACCGGCGCGCGGCGACGGCGGCCTGCGACGTGTCGACGGGAATGCTCGGATCCTGCACGAGGTCGTCGATCACCGCATACAGCCGCTGCGGATTGCTCGGGCACACGGCGATGCCGCTCTTGCCGATGCCTTCTTTCGGCAACCCGTTCGTCAATTCGGTCCACGAGTCGCCGCCGTCGGTCGATTTGTAAATGCCGCCGCCGGGACCATTCGTGGGGGCGTACACGAACCAGGGTGGGCGGCGCGTGTTCCAGAGTCCGGCGTAAATGACTTTCGGGTTCGTCGGATCGATCACGACCTCGATCGCGCCGACGTTCTCGTTCTTGAACAACACTTTCTTCCAACTGCGTCCGCCATCGGTCGACCGATAGATGCCGCGTTCGGTGGTCGGTCCGTAGAAATTTCCGATTGCGGCAACGAACACGGTGTTCGGATCGGTCGGATGCACGGCGACCTTGCCGATGTGCTGCGTCGCGTCGAGGCCGAGATGCGTCCAGGTCTTGCCGGCATCGGTCGACTTGTACACGCCGTTGCCGAAGCCCGTCGAGTCGCGCAGCGTGCACTCGCCGCTGCCGACATACACGGTGTCTGGCTGGGACGGCGCCACGGCAACCGCGCCGATCGACGCGACGGGATTGGAATCGAACACCGGTTCCCACACGCGTCCGGCGTCGATGGTTTTCCAGAGACCGCCGTTGACGGAACCCGAATAGAATTCGTTAGGCCGGCCCGGCACGCCCGTCACGGCATCGGTGCGTCCGCCGCGGAAGGGGCCGAGCAGTCGCCACTGCAATCCCGAAAAGAGCGGTGAGAGATCGGCGGCCGGCGCGGCGAGCGCGGTCGGCGCATCGGCGAGCGCGTGCGATGGGTGTCGCACGACATCGCGAACCATCGAGGGGGCGCGGGAAAACAAGGTGAGCGCGCCACCGTACAGTCCGGCGCGCACGAGGAAGTCGCGCCGGGTGACATCGATGACGGGGCGATCAGATTCGGGGTCCGGAAGCTTGTCGTGTTTCTGCACAGTCGGTCTCTCGAGGTGCGAGGATGCGTGCGAGCATCGCGTCATGTCGGTCGCATGCGTCGCGCTGTCAAATAGAACGCGGTACAGCGCGTGTCAAGCGAGGCGAATGGATGCGACTCAGCGCCGGGCGGCTGCGTAGGCAATGGGGTCGCGAGCGCCGGCGGCCGCGAAGCCACGCAGGCGGAGCAGGCACGCGTCGCAGCGGCCGCAGGCTTCCCCGGTCGGCAGCGGGTCGTAGCAGCTGCACGTCCCGGCGTAGTCCACGCCTAACGAAAGGCCGAGGGCGATGATCTCGGATTTCGCGAGCTGGAGCAGCGGCGCGTGGATGCGGAAGCGGCTCGCGCCATCGACGCCTGCTTTCGTCGCCAGATTTGCAAGGCGCTCGAACGCCTCGATGAATGCCGGTCGGCAGTCCGGGTAGCCGGAATAGTCCAGCGCGTTGACGCCGATGAAGATGTCGGCAGCATCGAGCGTCTCGGCGAACGCCAGGGCGAGCGCGAGGAAGATGGTGTTGCGAGCCGGCACGTAGGTGATCGGAATGCCGCTGCCGATCTTCTGCTCGTCGCGATCTTTGGGCACGGGGATGTCGGCGGTGAGCGCGGAGCCGCCGAATGCGCGCAGGTCGAGCGAAATGATCTCGTGGCGCACGACGCCCATCCGTTGGGCGATGCGCGACGCCGCATCGAGCTCGGCGGCG
>DAHUXU010000647.1 GCA_027307005.1 Gemmatimonadota bacterium | reverse complement strand
GGCGAACCCGTCGGCGCGACGCTCATCGCGGCGCTCGTCCCCAGTATTCGCGAAGTGCCGTCGACGTTCACGCTCGTCGGCGGCACGTGTGTGTTGGGCGGCGTGCTCCTCGCGCTGGCCCGTACCGCGAACGTTCCTCAGCAGACGGCGGTTCGTGATGCAGCTTGATTTGGATGTCGTCGCCACCCGCGGCGATCTGGTGGAATCGCGCCACCGCGTGCACGCGGTGGTCGTCGACGCGTCGAATCGCGTCGTGTGCGAAAGCGGCGACATCGCTCTCGTGACGGTGTGGCGATCGTGCGCGAAACCGTTCCAGGTGATTCCATTGCTCGAGTCGACGGCCTTCGACGGCCTCGGATGGGGCGACGATGCGCTCGCCCTCGCCTGCGCATCGCACGGCGGGGAACCGGAGCACGTGGAGCTCGCGCGCAGCATGCTCGACGCCGTCGGGCTGGAGGAGGGCGACCTCGCCTGCGGGCCGCACGACCCGCTCACGCGCCGCGGCGCGCGCCTGCTGCAGCAATCGGGGGATGCGCCCACGCGGCTGCACAACAACTGCTCGGGCAAACACGCCGCCATGCTCGCGCACGCGCGACGCGCGGGATGGCCGACGTTAGGCTACGAGACGCCGTGCCACCCCGTGCAGCAGGCGGCGCTTCAGGAAATCGCGGCGTGGACCGGCGTCCAGGCCGACCGCATCGCGCAGGTCGTGGATGGGTGCGGCGTCGTCGCGTTCGGGTTGCCGTTGCGGGCGATGGCGCTCGCGTTCGCCCGGTTAGGCGACGCGGCGAACCGCGGCGTCGACGTGCCGCAGCGCATCGTGCACGCCATGACGACGCGCCCGTTCCTGGTCGGCGGCACCGACCGCTTCGATACCGTGCTCATGGAAGAGACCGACGGCGCGGTGCTGTCCAAAGTCGGCGCGGAAGGCGTGCACTGTGTGGCCATTCCCGCGGCCGGCCTCGGCGTCGCGATCAAGGTCGAGGATGGCGCGTCGCGCGCGCAGCATCCCGCTGTACTGCGCGCGCTCCAGCATCTGGGCGCGCTGCCGGACACGCTCGCGCCGCGCCTGCACGGATTTCTCACGACGCCGATCATCAACACCCGCGGTGCAACCGTCGGCGACGTGCATCCCGCGGCGTGACGCGCGCAATACTACGATGGCCTGCCCGCGGAATCGATGACGGCCCCGACGCCGCCGGCGACTAAACTGCGCGCACTCGACGACGCCACGCGCGGGCTCGTCGAGCTCGCGGTGGCCAACGCGGCGGACGGCGAGATGGCGCTGCGCGACGCGATGGCGCGGGCCGTGGCGGCCCGCATCGATCCTGTCTGGGTGGAGGAGCTCATTCTGCAATCGCACTTGTTCAGCGGATTCCCGCGGGCCTTGAACGCCGCGCGCGAGTGGCGGCGCGCGTCGGGCCGGCACGCGCCTAACGGTGATCCGGATGCCGATCCCGCGCCGGCACGCGTCCGCGCGTGGTACGCGCGCGGAGAGTCGACGTGCGCGACCGTCTACGGCGACACGTACGAGCGCCTGCGCGCCAACATCCGCGCGCTCCACCCGGCCCTCGATGCCTGGATGATCGTCGACGGCTATGGCAAGGTCCTCGGCCGCCCCCAGCTCGACTTGCGAAGACGCGAGCTGTGCATCGTGGCCGTCTGCGCGGTGGGCGAGCAAGACCGCCAACTCCACGCGCACTTGCGCGGCGCGCTCAACGCCGGCGCGTCCGCTGATGAGATCAGTGACGTGCTCGACATCGTCGCCCCTCGTCTGCGCGACGAGACGAATCGCCGTTTTCGCTTGCTCTGGGACCGGGTGCGCGCCGCATGAGCCCATTCATCGATCGCGTCGACATCGAGGTCGAGGCCGGCACGGGCGGCTCGGGGTGCGTCTCGTTCCGTCGCGAGCATCGCGTGCCCATGGGCGGCCCCGACGGCGGCGACGGCGGGCGCGGGGGCAATGTGCTCCTGCGCGGGGACAGCAATCTCGCCACGCTGCTCGATTACACGTATCGCACGCGCTTCGCCGCCGATCGCGGCGAGCACGGCATGGGCGCGAACAAAACTGGACGCTCGGGCGACGATATCGTCCTGCCGGTGCCGTTGGGCACCGTCGTCCGCGATCTCGACACCCGAGAATGGCTCGGCGAGGTGACGGAAGACGGGCAGACGCTGCTCGTCGCGCGCGCGGGCCGCGGCGGGCGCGGCAATTCGTTCTTCGTGACCTCCACGCACCAGGCGCCGCGCGATTGGCAGGTCGGCGAGGAAGGGCAGCGGCGCCGGATCGAGCTCGAGCTCAAGCTCATCGCCGATGTCGGGCTGGTGGGCCAGCCTAACGCCGGCAAGTCGACGCTGCTCTCGGTCGTTTCGGCGGCCCATCCCAAGATCGCCGATTATCCGTTCACCACGCTCTCGCCTAACTTGGGGGTGGTGCAGCTCTCCGACCATCGCACGTTCGTCGTCGCCGACATCCCCGGCATCATCGAGGGCGCCCACGAAGGCCGCGGCCTGGGCCTCACGTTTCTCCGACACATCGAGCGCACGCGCCTGCTCGCCTTTCTCATTCCCGTGGACGCGCTCGACTGGCAAGCGGAGTATGACGGCTTGCGCCGCGAAATCGCCAGCTATTCCGCCGAGCTGGCGTCCAAGCCGCACTGCGTCGTGTTCACGAAAATGGACCTGTTAGGCGAGCTCGAGGCCCCGCCCATCAGCGCGCCAGACGCGTTCGGCGTGTTCGCCATCAGCGCCGCCGCCCGGCTGGGCCTCGACGCGCTCCTCGCCGCGCTGTGGAGCCGACTGCTCGAGCTCCGCACCGCCGCCGCCACCCGAGCGACCGACGCCGCGCTACCATGACCTCGACGCGCGGCGCCGAGCGCTCGCGCTCTCTCTCCTGCCGCGCGTCGGAGTCGCCACATATCACGAGCTGGTTGCACGATTTGGGTCCGCTCCGGACGCATTTGATGCGACCGGTACTGCGATCGAACGCGACGCCGCGCTGCGGACAGCCGATGACTCGCTCGCGGCCGCGGAGCGCACCCGGGCGCGTCTCATCCTCGCGGGCGACGAGGAGTATCCGCCCGCGCTGTTCGACCTCGACCACGTCGGCGCGCCTAACCAGCCGCTCTCGCCCCCGCTGCTCTGGGCCATCGGGAAGACGAGCCTCCTCGCATCCACCGTCGTCGCCATCGTCGGCACGAGGCGCGCGACCCTGTACGGAGAGCGCGCGACGGCCGACGTCGCGTTCGCCCTGGCCCGCGCCGGCGCGACCATCGTCAGCGGCATGGCTCGTGGCATCGATGCGGCGGGGCACCGCGCAGCGCTGGGCTGCCCATCCGGCGCGACCATCGCCGTGCTCGGCACCGGCGTCGATGTGGCGTATCCGGTGTCGCACCGCGCCCTGCACGAGCGCATCGCAGAGACGGGCCTGGTCCTCTCGGAGGAGCTGCCGGGAGACCGTGCTAACGGAGGCTCGTTTCCGAAGCGCAATCGCATCATCGCTGCGCTCGCATCCGTCACCATCGTGTGCGAAGCGCCGGAGCGAAGCGGCGCCCTCATCACCGCACGCTATGCCAATGATCTCGGGCGCACGGTGGCCGCGGTCCCCGGCCGCATCGATTCGCCTCAGAGCCAGGGGTCAAATCGCTTGTTGCGCGATGGAGCATGCGTGATCGCTGATGTCGCCGATGCGCTCTGTCTCATCCATGCCGCGCCACCCGAGCGCGCCGAACCGTCCTTCGACGATCCCGATGAACGCGCCGTGTGGAACGCCCTCGAGCTCGGCCCGGCCGACATCGACACGCTCACCGCGCGCGCTCACCTCGCGCCGCGGGCGTGTCTCGCCGCCGTCACGTCGCTCGAGCTCCGCGGCGCCATCGACTGCGCGCTCGATGGAGCGATCCGCCGTCGATGACGGGCGCGCGCGCCGGATGAGCGATATGTTTCGGTGTGGTCCGCATGCCCTATCCGCTGTCGGAACTCGCCCCGACGCCCGCGCCCAACGCGCTCCCCAGACACGTCTACGTGCACGTCCCGTTCTGCCGGCGGCGGTGCACGTACTGCGACTTCGCAATCGCAGTGCGCCGGAGCGTCCCCGTCGCCGCGTTCATCGACTCGCTCGCGCACGAGATCGACCTGCGCTACCCCGACCGTGCTCCGCGTGCGATCGATACGCTCTATTTCGGCGGCGGCACGCCGTCTCTGTTAGGCGGCGACGGCGTTGCCCGCTTGCTGGATCGCCTGCGCGCACGCTTCCGCTTCGACGACGGCGCTGAGGTGACGCTCGAGGCAAATCCGGACGACGTGAGCCCAGAATCGGCCCGCGCCTGGCGCGCCGCGGGTATCAATCGATTGTCCATCGGAGCACAATCGTTCGATGCTCGCGTGCTCGCCTGGATGCACCGCACCCACGATGCGGCACAGATCGCTCGCGCCGTGTGGGCCGCGCGCGCCGCGGGGATCGAGAACCTGTCGCTCGATCTCATTTTTGCGCTGCCCTCGTCGCTCGGCCGCGATTGGCGGGACGACGTCCACCGCGCACTCGACCTCGAACCGGCACACCTCTCGCTCTACGGTCTCACGATCGAGCCCGCAACGCCGTTGGCGCGCTGGCGCGATCGTCAGCTCATGCACGAGGCGCCTGACGACGTGTACGAACGCGACTTTCTCCTGGCAGACGAGACCCTGGCCGCAGCCGGCTTCGAACACTACGAGGTCTCCAACTACGCTCGACCCGGGAGCCGTGCGCGCCACAACTCGAGCTACTGGCGGCACCTCGCCTACGACGGCTTCGGTCCGAGCGCACACTCGTTCGATACGCTGCGCCGCCGCTGGAACGCACGCGAGCTGGCCGCGTGGTCGCGGCGTGTGGCAGCAGGCGGTGACCCCGTGGAGGATCACGAGGTCCTCACCGGAGACAACCGCAACACGGAACGCATCTACCTGGGCTTGCGTACCAACCATGGTGTGGAGATCGCGCCGCCGGCTCTGGCAGCCGACCATGAAATGCTCGATCGTTGGGTCGCGGCTGGCTGGGCAATGAGAGAAGGGTCGAGGCTTCGTCTCACGCCGCGGGGCTGGCTTCGGCTCGATACGTTGGCAACCGACTTGACCGCGCTGTCAAGTCATTCGTAATTTTAGACTTATGACGCTCGCACAGCTTACGGATCGGGAGCGCCGCGTGTTGGCGGCGGTCATCCGCTCCTATGTCGAGACAGCCGAGCCTGCCGGATCGCGGATGATTTCGCGGCGGTACATGCTCGACTTGTCGCCGGCGACGATCCGCAACACGATGAGCGATCTCGAGGACAAGGGTTTCCTCTTCCATCCACATACGTCGGCGGGTCGCGTGCCCACGGACATGGCGTACCGGACGTACGTGGACGGCCTCATGCACTTCGCGCCGCTCGAGCCGGGCGCGCGCGACGCGCTGATCGAGCAGCTCTCCGGCGGCGGCACGGCCATCGATGCGATCCTGCGCCGGGCCGCGCAGGTGCTGGGCGTGTTGACGCAGGAGCTGGGCATTGCGTTAGGCCCGCGCCTCGATGAAGCGCGCCTCGAGCGGTTGGAGCTGATCAAGGTGAGCTCGGAACGGCTGCTGCTCGTGCTCCGCCTCACGGGCGGTGCGGCGCGCAGCATCTTTGTCGAAGTGCCGGGCGAGATCGCGGAGAAAGCCATTGCCGAAGTGACGGAGGTGCTGAACGAGCGGCTCGCCGGCTGCACCTGGCGCGAGCTGCGGTCGACGCTCTCCGAGCGGCTGCGCGACCAGCGCGCCGGATCCGACGCGGGCGAGTTGATCAACATCTTCATCCAGGAAGCCGAGCAGATGTTGGACACGAGCCGTGCGTTCGGCGACCCGCAGGTGCTCCTGGGGCAGACGTCCGTGCTGGCCGAGCAGCCGGAGTTCGCCACCGGCGACAACCTGCGCAAGCTGCTGGCGCTCACCGACCGTCCGGAAGCGTTAGGCGCGCTGCTCCAGCGGCAGAACACGGCGCCCGGCATCTCCATCACCATCGGCACCGAGCACGCCGACGCGCGCCTGTCCGGCCTCACGGTGGTCACCGCCGAGTATCACGCGGGCGCGCTGGCGGGCGTGATCGGCGTGATCGGACCGACGAGAATGCCCTACGAGAAAGTCGTCTCGCTGGTGACGCACACCTCGCGGCTCATCAGCGACCTGCTCGATTGATCCTGCCTAACGTCATGCTCACGACTCCCGACTCACATGGCTGACTTCTACGACGTGCTGGGCGTGCCGCGCGATGCGTCCGACGACGACATCAAGAAGGCGTATCGCAAGCTCGCGATGCAGTACCACCCCGACCGCAACGGCGGCTCCAAGGAGGCGGAAGAGCGCTTCAAGGGCATCACCGAGGCGTACGACGTGCTCCGCGATTCCGGCAAGCGCGCGGCCTACGATCGATACGGCGAGGCCGGACTCCGCGGTGCGGCGTCGGGAGGATTCCACCACGTGGACCTCGCCGAAGCGTTAGGCATCTTCATGCGCGATTTCGGCGGGTTCGGCGGCCTCGAGGACATGTTCGGCGGCCGCCAGCGCGGCGGCCCGCGCGCCGGCGCCGACATCAAGGTCACCGTCCCGCTCACGCTGCCGGAAGTCGCCTCGGGCGTCGACAAGCAGCTCACCCTCCAGCTGCTCGATCCGTGCGAGCGCTGCGAGGGAACCGGCTCGGAACCGGGCACCAAGCCCAAGCGCTGCCCAACGTGCAGCGGATCCGGCGAAGTGCGGCGCGCCCAACGCTCGTTCTTCGGACAGTTCGTGAGCGTCGCGCCGTGTCCGACCTGCGCGGGGCAGGGCACGATCATCGACACCCCGTGCAAACGCTGCAAGGGCGAAGGCCGCGCGCGCGCCGAGCGCACGTTCAGCGTGTCCATTCCCGCGGGCGTCGCGACGGGGCAGTACATGTCGCTCCGCGAGCAGGGCAGCGTTGGGCCGCAGGGCGGCCCGCGCGGCGACGTGCTCGTCGTGTTCGAGGTGGAAGACGACGCGCGCTTCGAGCGCGACGGCGCAGACCTCTACACCGAAGTCCTCGTCACCTACGCCCAACTCGTGCTCGGTGCAGACGTCGATGTGCCGAACGTCACCGGCGCGATCTCGCTCCGCGTTCCGCCCGGAACGCAGAGCGGCCAGGTGTTCCAGCTGCGCGGCCGCGGTCTTCCGCGCGTGAATGCGTCAGGCGTCGGAGATCTCCACGTGCGCGTACAGCTGTGGACACCGCAGACGGTGTCGCCCGAGCACAAAACGTTGCTCCAGGAACTGCAGAAGCTCGAGGGCGACATGCCGGCGGGCAACGCGCGATCCAAAGGCCTGTGGTCGAAGATGAAGGAGGCGCTGGGTGCGTGATCGCGCGCGCCGCGCGCGCCGCTCGATGCCGAACGCCGGAGCGCGGTGAGCTGGACCGAGGTTCGCGTGCACCACGCCGGCGACGCGACGCGCGAGGCGGTGGTCGCGGCCCTCGTGCATGCCGGCGCGCCGGCAGTCCAGGAGCTGGACGAATCACTGCTCACCCACGTGCCCGGTGACGCCGACGTCGCGGCGCTGTACGCCGCGCTGCGCGCCGCCGACGCAACGGTCACCATCGAGGCACGCGACGCAGGCCACATCGATGTTGCTCGCGCGTGGCCGCCCGCGGTTGGCGTGCAGCGAATCGGGCGCGTGGCCGTAGCACCGCCCTGGCGCGCCGCCGACATCGCCGACGCCGAATGCCGCGTGATCATCGAGCCGGCGATGGCGTTCGGCACTGGAGAGCACGAGACCACGCGCGGCGTGTTGCGCCTCATGCAGGACGTGGTGCAGCCCGGCGACACCGTCATCGACCTCGGCGCCGGCAGCGCGATCCTGTCCATCGCCGCCGTTCAGTTAGGCGCGGAGCGCGCGATCGCCATCGAATCCGATCCGCAGGCGATCGCCAACGCGGAACAGAATGCCGCGGCCAACGGCGTCGCCGACCGCGTGCGGGTGATCGAAGGCGACGCGCGCGTCATCCTGCCGCTCGTCGCGCCGGCGCGCGTGCTGTTCGCCAACATCATCTCGCGGGTGGTCGTCGAGCTGGCGCCGGCCATGCGGGCGGCGCTCGCGCCTAACGGTCGGGCCGTGGTGAGCGGCATCCTGGCCGCCGAGCGCGAGGCCGTGGTGGCGTCGTTGGGCGAAGCCGGCTGGCTGGTCCACGCCGAACACATCGAGGGGGAATGGTGGAGCAGCGTGATCGCGCCGCGTTAGCCGCCTTTTTCTGCCAGGACCCGATGGCCGCCGGCCACACCGTGATCCTCGGCGAGGGCGAAGTGCAGCACGCGCGCGTCCGACGCATCGGCATCGGCGAACGCGTGCGTCTCGTGGACGGCGCCGGCGCCGTCGCGACCGGCACGGTGGTGCGGCTCACGAAAGCGCAGGCATCCATCGACATCGAATCGGTGGATCGCGTCGAGCCCGGGCCGGTGATTCACCTCATGCTGCCCGTCGCGGACCGCGAGCGCATGCTCTGGCTCGCCGAAAAAGCGACAGAGCTCGCGATTTTCTCGTGGCGCCCGGTGATGTGGAAGCGCTCGCGCAGCGTGAGTCCGCGCGGCGAGGGCGTCACGTTTCAAACAAAAGTCCGCACGCGAATGTTGTCGGCGCTCACGCAATCCGGCGGCGCGTGGCTGCCCGTTCTCTATCCCGACGCCACACCCGATCGGGCGATCGCGTCAGCCCCATCTGGCGCGCGATGGCTGCTCGACTCGGAAGGCGAGCCCGCGCCGAACGTGCCGGTCACCGCGCCGATCACCATCGCGGTCGGCCCCGAAGGCGGTGTCGAACCAGAAGAGCGAACGCTGCTCACCGGCGCGGGATTCGTACCCGTGCGGATCGCTCCGCTCACCCTGCGCTTCGAGACGGCGGCCATCGACGGACTGGCCATCGCGCGCGCAGCGCTGCTCGGAACCATGGAGAAATCGGGTGCCTGAAACCTGTTTGTTCTGTCGCATCGTACAGGGCGAAATACCGGCGACGGTCGTCGCGTCCACGGATGAGGCCATCGCGATTCGAGACATCGATGCGAAAGCGCCCGTCCACGTGCTGGTGCTTCCGAAGCAGCACCTGAGGTCGCTCAATGATGCGACGGATGCGGGCCTGGTCGGGCGATTGATGGCGCTCGCCGTGGACGTCGCGAGGAACGAGGGGATCGCCGACAGCGGATATCGGCTGGTCATCAACACGAACGAGCATGGCGGACAAACCGTGCACCACCTGCACGTGCACGTCCTTGGCGGACGTCCGCTGCGCTGGCCGCCGGGTTAGCTCACGTACTGCTTGACACGTCGTCACGGAATTCCATAACTTGTCGCAGCTTGTACACTTAACAACCTCGTACTCGCCACCATCGGGGAAGACATCACTTGTCTGAAGTCATCATCCACGACGATGAAAACTTCGAGCGTGCCCTCAAGCGCTTCAAGAAGAAGTGCGAAAAGGCAGGCATTCTCTCCGATTTGCGTAAGCATCGGCATTACGAGAAACCGAGCGAGCGCCGGAAGCGGAAAGAGAACGCGGCGCGACGCAAGAATCGCCGTCCGCGCCCGGTCTGAGCAGTGTCCGAGCTGATCGCACGGCTGACGACCGATTTGAACGCGTCGCGCAAAGCGAAGGACAAAGCGGGCACGCTGCTGTTAGGAACCATTCTCGCCGACATCAAGAATCGCCGCATCGAAGTGATGCGGGATCTGACCGACGACGACGTGCGCGAGGTTCTGCGCAAGGGCATCAAGCGTCGTCGCGAGGCGATCGAGATGTACGACAAGGCGTCGCGCACGGACCTCGCATCGCGCGAGCGCGACGAAGTGACGCGCCTCGAGACGTACCTGCCGGCGGCGATCAGCGATGACGAGATCCGCGCCGCGGTGCGCGCGGCGATCGCGTCCGGCGCCACCACGATCGGTGCGCTCATGGGCAAAGTGATGCCGCAGTTCAAGGGACGCGCCGACGGCTCGACCATCAACCGCATCGCGCGCGAAGAGCTGCCCCGTTAGGGCGCACGGCGGGAGACGCGCGTGAATCGGCACACGCTGTCGGTGCTCGAGTTCCCCGCGGTGCTCGCGGTCGTCGCCGAGCGCGCGGCGAATTCGTTAGGCGCAGACCGCGTGCGGACGCTGGCGCCGCTCGACGATGGCGCCGCCGTCGCGCAGGCGCTCGACCGCGTTGCCGCGGTGCGCGCGCTGCTCCCGGGGTCTGATGCGTTCCGCCCGGAGCCCATCCCGTCGCT
>DAHUXU010000636.1 GCA_027307005.1 Gemmatimonadota bacterium | reverse complement strand
GCCGGTTGGGCATTCTGCGTGGATGTGAGTTGGTCGTCGGGTCCTTCGAAGCAGAGCATCGAAAGCGGGATGCCCAACGACCGGTCTGCCTCATCGAACACGGCGCGCGCCGCGGGGAAGGCGTCGGCGAGGTCCTTCCCCATGCCAGGCTTCTGAGATCCCTGGCCGGGGAAGAGCAGAATCAAGTCCATGTGCGTGCGGCGCCGGTTAGAACCGGATGACCATCGAACCCCACGTGAATCCGGCGCCGAATGCGACGAGCAGCACGGTCATCCCCTCGCGGATGCGTCCCGCGGTGATCGCTTCATCGAGCGAAATCGGGATCGACGCCGAGGACGTGTTGCCGTAGCGGCCGACGTTCACGAACACCTTGTCCATCGGGATGCCGGCGTGTTTGGCGGTCGCTTCGATGATTCGAACGTTGGCCTGGTGCGGCACCATGAGGTCGATGCTCGACGCATCGAGATGGGCGTTCTCGAGGGCGCGATCGGCTGCTTCGCACATCATGCGCACGGCGTGCTTGAACGTTTCGCGTCCCGCCATCTTCACGAGGTGCGTCCGTTGGGCGAGCACCTCGGCCGACATGGGGACGCTCGCGCCGCCGTGCGGGCGATAGAGCAGGTCGGCGAGCCGGCCATCGGAGCGCATGAACGTCGACAGAATGCCTTTGCCGTTGCGCGCCGGCCGCACGACGGCCGCACCGGCCGCGTCGCCGAAGAGCACGCAGGTGCTGCGGTCGGTCCAGTCGAGAATGGCGCTCATCTTTTCCGAGGCGGCGACGAGCACCGTCTCGGCGCTGCCGGCGGAGATGAGCCCTTCGGCGACCGTTAGGCCGTAGAGGAAGCCGGAACAGGCGGCGCCGATGTCGAAGGCCGCGGCCCGGTCGGCGGCGAGCTCCGCCTGCAGATCGACGGCTGTCGCCGGCAGGAGGCGGTCGGGCGTCGCCGTCGACAGGATGATGGTATCGAGGTCCGCTGCGGCGACGCCCGCGCGCTCCATCGCCATGCGCGACGCATTCGCGGCCATGCTCGCGGTGCTGTCGTTGGGCCCGGCGATGTGCCGCTCGCAGATGCCGGTGCGCTCGACGATCCACTCGTGGCTCGTCTCGAGTCCCATCGCGGCGAACTCGTGGTTGCGCAGAATGCGCTCGGGCGCGAAGTGCCCGATGGCGGCGATTTCGACGAGGGGCCGCGTCATGATTGCGGGACCGCGCTGGCGTCGAGCCGGCGGCCAATGTGCTCGACCATGCGGCGGTCCACGGCGCGCAGGGCGACTCCGATCGCGTTCTTGATGGCGCGCGGCGAGGAGCTGCCGTGCGAGATGATGCTCACGCCCTTCACGCCTAACAGCGGCGCGCCGCCGTAGTCGGAGTAGTCGAAGCCCTTGAAAATCTTGGCCAGGACATCCTTCGGCACGCCGCCCTTGGTCATCATCGACATGATCATGCCCGGCACCGACTCGTAGAACTTGAGGACGACGTTGCCGACGAAGCCGTCGCAGACGACGACATCGATCGAGCCGCGGGCGCTGCCGCCGGTGAGAATGTCGCGGCCTTCGACGTTGCCGGCGAAGTTGAGGTCCGTCGCCTCGAGCAGCTTGTGCGCATCCTTGACGGCGGCATTGCCCTTTTCCGGCTCTTCGCCGATGCTCAGCAATCCCACCGCGGGATTGGCGCGATCGAGGATGTCTTCGGCGTACACGGCGCCTAACCGGGCGAACTGCACCAGTTCTTCGGCCGAGCAGTCGACGTTGGCGCCGGCGTCGAGGACGACGACGGGATTTCGCTGGGTGGGAAAGGTAGTGGCGATGGCCGGTCTCGTTAGGCCTGCGTGGAGCTTGAGCAGAAACACGGACGCGGCCATCTGCGCGCCGGTGTTGCCGGAGGAGACGAAGGCGTCCGCGTTGCCCGTCGCGTGCAGCTTGAGGCCAACGGCCATCGAGCTATTGGGCTTGGAACGGATGGCCGCGGTCGGCTTTTCCGACATCTCGATCACGTCGGCCGCATCGACGATCGTGATGCGATCGCGAAGTCCCGACGGCAGCGACGCGGCGACGCCGAGTTGTCTGTCCAACTCCGCCGCGACATCATCGGCGCGGCCGACGAGTTGGATCGAGTGTACCCCGTCGAGCTCGGCCAGTGCGAGCAGGGCGCCGGCGATCGGCACTTCGGGGGCGCGATCGCCGCCCATCGCATCCAACGCGATGCGTGCCAACGCTATGCTTCCCTGGCCTCGACCCGCTGCTCACCGGCGTAGTAGCCGCACTCGGGACAGACATGGTGCGGGCGCTTCATACTCTGGCAGCGCGGACACGCCTGGAGCGCAATCGGAGCAGCTGCTTTGTGTGTGTTACGCGCGCGCTTTTTCCGCTTCGATGTTCGGCGCTTGGGGACGGCCATGGGAGATCAACCGAAAGTGTGAGAGATGAGCTCAGTGCGAGACTCGGCGGGCCGCAGCGAGCGCGGTCCAGCGTGAGTCGGTTTCCGGCGGACACGAGCACGGTGCCGCGTTGAGATCGGCTCCGCACCGGGCGCACAGGCCGCGGCAATCGTCGCGGCAGAGGACGTACTCCGGCGCGGCGAGCATCCATTGCTCGCGAACCGCTGGACGAAGATCGATGTTGTGGGCATGCGGCGGAATACGATACGTGTCTGGATCGTCGGCCACTTCATCGCCTGGTTCGACGAACAGGACGTGGACCTCTTCTGACACGGAGCTGGAGACATCCTTGAGACAGCGCCGGCAGGCTGTGACTGCCTTGGCTTCGATGCGACCGCTCCAGTAGTAGCGCCCGGTTCCAGCACGGGACAAACGGCCGGTGGCGTGAACTGGCGTAGCGGGTCGCACGTCGCCCTCGGTCCAGATCGGGTCGTCCAACTCCAGGTCTCCGTCGACGCGGACCGCCTGCCGCTCCACCTCGCGAATGTCGTAGCACAGCATAACCTATGAATGTACTTAGAGATGAGAGTCGGAGCAAGCCGAGGAACGGTCGGTAGCGGTACAGTACTGCGCAGAGACTCGTTGGTCGCGACCCGAGTGGCGCGAGCATCCGTTCAATCCGTGTCTCCAGAGCGAGGAAGCTCACCACATCGCATCCGTTCCGGCGCTCGCCTCCGGCGCTCGCCGCGCGCCGGGCGCCCCGAACTGAACCGGTACCAAACGGGACTCGATGGGCGCC
>DAHUXU010000593.1 GCA_027307005.1 Gemmatimonadota bacterium | reverse complement strand
CTCGTCGTGCACGGCGAGCCGGGGATGGATGAGATGTCGCCCGTCGGATGCACCGACGTGCACGAGGTGCGCGACGGGAAAGTCGAAACGCGCTGGAAGTTCGATCCGGCCATCGAAGCCGTGCCGTCGGCGCCCCACACGGTCGCCGAGCTGGCCGGCGGATCGCCGCACGACAACGCGGCAATGGTCGAGCGGATCATCAGCGGCCGCGGAACGGGCGCCGCGGCCCCGGCCGTGATGCTCAATGCCGCCGCCGCGATCTACGTCTCGGCGCGGGCGCCGTCGTTTGGGGACGCGCTCCGCCAGGCGGAGGCGGCCCTGCGCGACGGGGTGGGCGCCGCGGCCCTCGAACGCCTCCGCGCCGCCAGCCGCCGCGCCGAACGCTAATAGCGCCTGAGCACACCCACCACGACGCCCTGGATGGTCACGTCGTTCTCGTGGACGTAAATCGGCGACATCGTCTCGTTCGCCGGCTGCAGGCGAATGCGTCCGTCGCGCTCGCGATAAAACTTCTTGACCGTGGCCGACGCGTTGTCGATGAGCGCAATCACCGTGTCGCCGTTGTCGGCCGCGTGCCGCTCGTTGATCACGACGAAATCGCCGTCCCGAATCTGCTCGTCGATCATCGAGTTGCCTCGGACGCGCAGCACGAAGTGATTGCCCGCGCGCCAAATGAACGACTCGGGAACACTCACCGTCTCGTTCACCTCGATCGCCTCGATCGGCATGCCGGCGGCCACGCTGCCCAACAACGGCAACTCGACCGCGCGCGGATACGCATCCGATGGTAGAATCTCGATCGCGCGGCTTTCGTTGTACGCGCGTTTGATGTACCCCTTGCGCTCGAGATTCGTGAGGTGCTCGTGCACCGTGGCCAGCGAGTTATAGTTGAACTGTCGCGCGATTTCCTCGAAGCTCGGCGCGTAGCCGTTCTGCTCCGCGTACGCGCCGAGGTAGGTGAGGATCTCCCGTTGCCGCTTCGTGAGCGCCATGCTGTCCCCGCGTGAGAGACCAGTTTGTTGGAGGCACCGGCGTGCCCGCCCTCGAGCGTGCCGATCCTAGCCGTCCGTTCCCGAATGAACTCCGAATTGGACAATAGCCGAACATCGACCGAAGTGCAAGCCTCCCCATCCTTTAGTATCTGGACCCCGCCTACCGGTGTGTTGGGCGGAATCGTCGCCGAGGCGTATGAACGCGTCGAACGGCTCCGCGCCGACCGCGCGCTCGTTGCTGCGCTCGAGCGCGCGGCGGCGGATGCGCCTGGTGCGCCGTCGTGTTTCGCGGCACTGCGGCGCCCAACCGTATCGATCATCGCAGAAGTGAAGCGACGCTCGCCATCCAAGGGAGTGATCAATCCGTCGATCTCGGCCGCTGCGCAAGCGTCGGCGTACGCCGACGGCGGCGCGGCGGCAATCTCGGTCCTAACGGAACCGCTGCACTTTGCCGGCTCGCTCGACGACCTCCGCTCGGCGCGCTCGGCGGTTGCCGACCGCGTGCCGCTGCTCAGGAAAGACTTTCACGTGGATGAAGTGCAGCTGCTCGAAGCGCGCGCCGCCAGTGCGGCGGCAGTGCTGCTGATCGCCCGGGCGTTGGCGCCCGACGCGCTTCGGCGACTCGTCGCGTTCGCTGTTTCCGTGCAGCTCGAGCCGCTGGTCGAAGTGCGCAGCACGGCCGAGCTCGAGCGCGCCCTCGCCTCGGGCGCCCGCGTGATCGGCGTCAACAATCGCGACCTCGAAACGCTGATCATCCAACCGGAGGTCGGCGAGGCACTCGTGCCGCTCGTTCCGCCGGACTGCATCGCGATCGCGGAGAGCGGCGTGCGGGACGTCTCCGACGTCGAACGCGCGTCTGCGAGCGGCGCCGACGCCGTCCTCGTCGGCTCGAGCATTTCCGCGGCCGCAGACCCCATCGCGGCAGTGCGGGCCCTCACGTCGGTGCAACGGAATGCACGTGGCGGTTGACATCAAGTTCTGCGGCCTCACGCGTCCGTTAGACGCGGCGTTGGTCGGCCCGCTGGGCGGCGCCTACGCGGGGGTAGTGCTCGCCAGCGGGCCGCGACGCCTCGACGCCGCGCGCGCGGCGCTCGTGCTCGACGCGTTGACGCCCGGCGTCAAGCGCGCGGCGGTGTT
>DAHUXU010000579.1 GCA_027307005.1 Gemmatimonadota bacterium | reverse complement strand
CAAGCACGAGCCGCAGCGCGGCCGCGATGCGCGACGCCGTTCCCGGCGCGCCCGCGGCGCGGCGGGGGCGTCGCTCGGCGAGCATCGTATCGGCGAGCACGAGCAAGATGGCCGGAACGAGAAAGAGCTGGAAGCGCGGCTTTCGCTCGCGCCCGGTGGGCGTGGCGCGCCCCTCGCGCCTGAGCGCTGCCAACGCGCGGCGAATCCGCGCTGCCTTGTCGGTAGCGCTGGCCTCGATGAACGTCCCGTGCGCGGCCTGTGCGGCGGCTTGCAGCATCTCCGGCGTGTAGTGCGTGATCACGATGTGGCCCGCTTGATCCTTCTTCTGAGTAATACCTTGCGGTCCGGCGATCGGGATGGTGGAACCCTCGATCGTGCCAAAGCCAACCGTCACCACGGCAATCCCGGAGTCTGCCGCGGCCTTGGCGGCGGCGACGATGTCATCCACCGATTCGAACGACTCGCCATCGCTCATCACGATCAACGCCCGGTCGCTCGTCGTCGGCGTCGCCAACAGAAGCTGCGTGCCCTGTGCGATCGCGCGCGACATCGATGTGCCCGCTTCGCCGACAACCGTCGGATCGAGATTGTCGAGATACAAATCGAGCGCCCCTTGATCGACGGTGAGCGGCGTCAACATGTAGCTGCGGCCCGCGAAGGCGATGAGGCCGAAGCGGTCGCCGCCGGAGAGCGCGAGGAGCCGGCGTGCCTCCTCCTTCATGTTTTCCAGACGACTCGGATGCTCGTCGGTCGCGAGCATCGAGAGCGACGCATCCATGGCCAGCACGATGTCGACGCCGCTGCCCCGCTCGATCGTGCGCTCGGTGCCCCACCGCGGGCCGGCGAACGCCACGCCGGCGAACGCGGCGGCGAGACCGATGAGCGTCGCGCGCCGCCACGGCGAGCGATCGAGCGCGGGCGGAAGCAAGCGTTCGATCGCCACGGACGCGCCGAGACGGCGCAGACGGGTGCGCCGGCGCTTGTACGCGCCGACGATGAGCAGCACGACGAGCAGCACCAGCGCCGGCGTCGCCGCGAGCATCCACGGATCGTCGAAGAAGGGCGTCTCGATCACGGCAGAGGCCCCCGCCAGGCGAGCAGCAGCACTTCGCAGGCGAGCGCCAGCAGCGCCGCGCCTAACGGCCAGCGGAATTGCTCGGTGTAGCGCACGTAGGTCCGCGCGTGCAACGGCTCGCGCTCGAGCTGGTCGATCTGCTGATAGATGTTCTGCAACGCCGCCGCGTCGACGGCGCGGAAGTATCGCCCGCCCGTCGTGCGCGCGATGTCGCGCAGCAGCGCCTCGTCGATTTCCACCGGACGGTACTCGTAGCGCAGGCCCATGAGTCCGCGTCCGACGGGAACCGGCGCCATGCCTTCGGAGCCCACGCCGATGGTGTAGATCTTCACGCCGATCGCGGCCGCGGCCTGTGCGGCGGTGCGCGGATCGATCGCCCCGCGATTGTTCACGCCGTCCGTTAGGAGAATGATCACGCGCGACTTTCCCGGCGCCGTGCGCAACCGGTTGGCCGCCGTGGCGATCGCCGTCCCGATCGCCGTGCCGTCCTCGAGCTGCCCCGCCTCGAGGTTGTCGACGGCGGCGAGCAGCACCGGGTAGTCCACCGTGAGCGGCACCTGCGTGAGCGCTTCGGCCGCGAAGGCCACCAGGCCGATGCGATCGTTCCGTCGCCCAACGATGAACTGCTTCACCTTGTCTTTCGCCACCTCGAGACGATTCTGCGGCTGGAAATCCTCCGACAACATCGAGCTCGACAGATCGATCGCCAGCACGATGTTGATGCCTTCGGTGGTGACGTTCTCGGCGTGCGCGCCGGTGCGGGGCCGAGCGAGCGCGACGATGAGGCCGGCGAGCAACAGGTTCCGCAACGTGAACAGCGAGCGCGTCACGAAGAGGCCCGACCGCGGGCCGCGCGACAGCACGTCGGTGCGCGAGAACACGATGGCGGGCGGTCTCCGTCCGCGGCGCCACACCCACCACGCCGGCAGGACGAGCAACGCGAGGAGCACCCACGGCGCTCCGAAGCGCACGCTCTCCAGCCAGGCCATCATGCGGCCTGCTCCGCGTTCTGCGCGGCCGCCGCGGCTTGTTCGACGAGGGCGTGCTCGACGTCGTCGACGATCGCGCGCGTCTCTTTCACCAGCTCGCTGGCGCGTTCGCGCGTCACCGGGCGGCGGGCGAACTTGATGAGATCGGTCTCGGCGAACAGCGCGGCGGCG
>DAHUXU010000574.1 GCA_027307005.1 Gemmatimonadota bacterium | reverse complement strand
GCCGCAGCTCTGGAGCCTGGGACTCCGCACGTACCGCATGGTGTTCAACATGCCTGGCGACCCGGTGGCGCAACTCGTGGCGCGCACCCGCGCCGCGCTCGACGCGCTGCACGGCCACGAGCCGGCTGCGTTAGGCGAGATCCGCGCGCTGGTCGGCACACGGTTCACCCGCGGCCATTTCGTGCGCGCCGTGTAATCGATGCGCCTCGCATTCCTTCGATGACGCCGCACCCCGCGCGCGGCGCGATGCTCCCCGAGTGAGCGACTCCTTTTCGCCCGACCAGGCGCGCGCCGCGCTTCGCCAGCACTTCGGCTTCCCCGAGTTCCGACCGGGGCAGGAGCGCGCGGTCGCCGCCGTCGCCGCGAAGCGCGACACACTCGTCGTCCTGCCCACCGGCGGCGGCAAGTCCCTCTGTTATCAGGTGCCCGCGCTGCTCCTCCCGGGCGTCACCCTCGTCGTCTCGCCGCTCATCTCGCTCATGAAGGACCAGGTGGACGCGCTCGAAGCGCGGGGGCTGCCGGCGGCGTTCATCAATTCGACGCTCACCTCGAGTGAGGTATCCGACCGCCTCGCGCGCGCCGAGCGCGGCAAGCTCAAGATGCTCTACGTGGCGCCGGAGCGATTCGATTTCGGCAGCGCCGCCGAGCGGCTCAAGTCCATCGGCGTGTCGCTGCTCGCCGTGGATGAAGCCCACTGCATCAGCGAATGGGGGCACGACTTCCGGCCCAGCTACCTGCGGGTGGGCCAGGTGCGCGAACGGTTAGGCAATCCGCCCACCATCGCGCTGACTGCGACCGCCACCCCGGAAGTGCGGCGCGACATCGTTCGGCAGTTGGGCCTCGAGAAACCCGAAGTCGTCATCACCGGTTTCGATCGACGCAATCTTCGGTATCACGTCGTCCGCACGCGCACCGATCGCGACAAGGATGAGTCGCTCATCCGCGCGCTGCGCGAGCACGACGGACAGGCCGTCGTGTATGCGTCCACACGCCGCGCGGTCGAGCGAGTCACCCTGATGCTTCGCCGTGCGCGCATCAGTGCGATTGCGTACCACGCCGGTCTCGACGACGATCACCGGCACGACGTGCAGGAAGCGTTCATGCGCGAGGACGCGCGCGCCATCGTTGCCACCAACGCGTTCGGGATGGGCATCGACAAGCCGAACGTCAGGCTGGTGGTGCACTATGCGATGCCAGGGACGCTCGAGGCGTACTACCAGGAGGCGGGCCGCGCCGGTCGCGACGGACTCACGTCCGACTGCATGCTCCTGCATGCATTCCAGGACCGCTTCACCCACGAGTACTTCATCAAGAGCGCGTATCCCGAGCGAGCGCTGGTGGAGCGCGTGTACGCCGTGCTGCAGCGCGCCGCCGATCGCCACGGACTGGCTCCCCTCACGCCGGCCGCAATCGCGGTGCGCTCCGACGGCGGCGTCAAAGAGCGCGAAGCCGAGTCGGCCCTTCGCTTGCTCACACAGGCCAAGGCGATTGCATCGGAGCAGGCGTCCACCTCGAGCCTCTGGGTGCGGCTGCTGGCGACGCCGGCGCGGATCCGCGCGGAGTTAGGCGAGAGCGACGCCGCGGCGCGCGGCCTCTTGCGCGAGCTCTGGCGCGGCGCGGGGAAGCGCTTCTACGATGGCATTCCGGTGTCGCCCGACATGCTGCCGCCCGGCTTCGGCGGCGCCGGCGGCGTGCGCACGCTGCTCGACGACCTGCAGGACCGCCAGTTCGTCGTGTGGCACGGCACGGGCGGCGGCATTCGCCTAACGGAACCCGCCGCCGCGCTCACGCGCTTTCGCATCGACTGGGAAATCCTCGACCGCCGGCGCCGCGCCGAACTGTCCAAGCTCGACGCGATGCAGATGTACGCCTACACCAAGCGGTGCCGGCGCGCATTCGTGCTCCGCTACTTCGGCGATCCGGCGGCGCGCTCGTCCTGCGATGGGTGCGACATCTGCCTCGGCA
>DAHUXU010000568.1 GCA_027307005.1 Gemmatimonadota bacterium | reverse complement strand
GCGGCGCTGCGCGTCCACGAGTCCAAGCGATTCGCGTCGGCGATCATCGCGAGCTTGTCGATCCCCTGGGGATTCGCCAAGGGCGACAACGATCTCGGCGGCTACCACCTGGTGTGGCCGCGCGATCTGGTCGAGGCGGCGGGGGGATTGCTCGCTGCCGGCGCGCCGCAGGATGCGCACCGCGTGCTCAATTATCTCGCGACCACGCAAGAGGCCGACGGACACTGGGCGCAGAACATGTGGCTCGACGGCGTACCGTACTGGAACGGCGTGCAATTGGACGAAGCGGCGTTCCCGATCCTGCTCGTCGATCTGCTGCAGCGCGAGGACGAGCTGTCGCTCGACGACCTGGAGCGTGTATGGCCGGTCGTTAGGCGCGCGGCGGCGTTCATCGCGCGCTGCGGACCGGGCACGCCCCAGGACCGATGGGAGGAGAATGCCGGCCTGTCGCCGTTCACGCTCGCCGTCGAAATCGCGGCGCTCGTCGTCGCGGCGCAGCTCGCGGAGCAGCACGGCGAGATCGCGGTCGCCCGCTACTTGCACGAGACGGCCGATGGATGGAACGACGACATCGAGCGGTGGACCTACGCCGCGGACACCGAGCTGGCCCGCAAGTTAGGCATCGAAGGGTATTACGTGCGGATCGCGCCGGTCGTCGCCGAGACGGCGGCATCGCCCAAGCAGGGCTTCGTCCCCATCAAGATGACCCTGCCCGACATCGACGCCGAGTCGAGCATGGTGGTGAGCCCGGACGCGCTGGCGTTAGTCAGATTCGGGCTCCGCGCCGCCGACGACCCGCGCATCGTCAATACCGTGCGCGCGATCGACGCCGTGCTCAAGCGGGATCTGCCCTATGGTCCGGGCTGGCGCCGCTACACGGGCGACCGCTATGGCGAATACGACGACGGGTCGCCGTACAACGGCGGCGGCGTCGGACGCTGCTGGCCGTTGCTCACCGGCGAACGCGCGCATTACGAGCTCGCCGCCGGCCGCCCAGCGCGTGCGCTCGATTTGCTGCGCATCATGGAGAACTCCGCCAGCAGCACGGGGATGATTCCGGAGCAAGTCTGGGACGCGCCGGACATTCCCGACCTCGAGCTCTTCAATGGGCGTCCCGCAGGCTCGGCCATGCCCCTCGTGTGGGCGCACGCCGAACACATCAAACTCTGCCGCTCGATTGCCGACGGCCGCGTGTTCGACACGCCCTCGCTCACCGCGCAGCGCTACGTGCTGCAACGCACGCCGTCGCAATTCGCGGCGTGGCGATTCAACCTCAAGCGCCGGCGCATGCCGCAGGGCAGAACGCTGCGCATCGAGGTGCTCGCTCCGGCGATGGTCCACTGGAGTGCCGACGGCTGGCGCACCACGACTGACACGCCGACGCAGGCGACGGGACTCGGCGTCTTCGTCGCCGACCTGCCCACCGAACGTCTCGGTATCGACGACGAGGTGGTCTTCACGCTTTTCTGGCCGGCCGAGCAGCGATGGGAAGGCGTGGACTACACGGTTGCCATCGAGTGAAAGGCGGACATAAAGGCGGACAGAGAAAGACAAAGCCGGATAAGGCCGATCAAGATGGTGCCTCGTGCACTGTCGTCGCGGCGTGATTGGCGCGATCGATGCGTGAAGGCGGACAAGGAAAGACAGGGCTGGACACGTCCGGACGATTTTTTTTTGAGTTGTCCGGTTTGGTCCGGTATGCCCGGTCTCGTCCGCCTTTGGTGTTGTCCGGTTTGGTCCGGCATGTCCGGTTTTGTCCGCCTTTCGCCGTTTTCGTCCCGTCCTTAGTCCGTCTTACAATGTCCCTCACCAAAGCACAACTCGAGCACTTTCGCAAACGGCTACTCGAGGAGCGAGAGCGCGTGACGCGCGATCTCGCGCGCTATCACGCAGAGACCGAGTCGTCGCTGCGTGACGAATCAGGCGAGTTGTCCGCGGCGCCGGTGCACCTGGCAGATCTGGGAACCGACACGGAAGATCAGGAGCTCGATGCGTCCAACGCA
>DAHUXU010000564.1 GCA_027307005.1 Gemmatimonadota bacterium | reverse complement strand
GACGGCCTCCGCTGGCTGGACGAGGGCGAGCTGCTCGCCGACGCGATCGAGCTCGTGGTGCGCCGCGTGGCATCGCACAAGCGCCTGCGCGGCCTGCGCCGCGCGCTGCGCGGGAGCCGGACGTGCGCGTTTTTGGTGCAGAACGACCCGGACCCCGATGCGATTGCCTCCGCCCTCGCGCTGCGCCGCGCGTTAGGCCTGAGGCCGGAGCGGTCGCCGATCATTACGTTAGGCTACGTCACGCGCCCCGAAAACCGCCGCCTCATCGAGGAGCTGGGCATCCTCGTCAAGCACGTCACGCGCCGCCAGCTCGCCGACTGGGCGCCGCTCGTGCTCGTCGACGTGCAGCCGCCGTACTTCACGGTGCCGCTGCCCGAAGTGGCGGCCGTCGTGGATCACCATCCCACGAGCGGCGCCTACCGTGCCGGCTACCACGACGTGCGCACGTGGTTCGGCGCGAGCGCGACGATGGCGGCGGAGTATCTGCTCGCATCGCCGGACGAAGAAATCGCGACACCGCTGGCGACGGCGCTGCTGTACGGCATCGTCACCGACACGAAATCCCTGTCGCGCTCGGCCAGCGACGACGACCTGCAGATGTTCGCGTACCTGTTTCCGCGCGCCGATCAGGCGATGCTGCGCCGCATCCAGCATCCGTCGTACGGCACGCTGGCGCTCAAGCGGTTCGGCGAAGCGTTGCAGCGGCCGCGCGTCCACGGCGGACTGGCGTACGTGCACCTGGGCCGTCTGCCCGAGGATCAGGAACACATCGTCGCGCAGCTGGCCGAATTCTGCCTCGGCATGGCCGGCGCGTCGGTGTCCGCGGTCTCGGGCGTGTTCGGCGACAATCTGGTGATGAGCACGCGCGCGCTGTCCCCCGACGCGCGGTTAGGCGACCGGCTCCGCGCGGCGTTCAAGCGCTACGGCAGCGCGGGCGGCCACCCGGTGATGGCGAAAGCGGTCATGGGCCTCGAGGAATGGCGCCGCGACCACCCGTTCCGCGATACGCGCTCCCTCGAGCGCACCGTGCAGCAGGCCTTACGCAAAGCACTCGCGGTGTCCTCGAACGGGACGCGGCCCGTGGTCAGCTCGCCTTCCGGAGCACGAGCGCGGCATTGATCCCGCCGAACCCGAACGAGTTCGACAGCAGCAGCTCGGGTTGCGCGGCGCGGCCGATCCGCGGGATGTAGTCCAGGTCGCAGCCGTCGCCGGGCGTGGCCAGGTTCACGGTGGGCGGCAGCCAGTCGCGCGTCATGGCGAGCGCGCAGATGGCGGCTTCGATCGCCCCGCTCGCGCCTAACGCGTGACCGTAGTAGCCCTTGGTCCCGCTCACCTGCATCCGATAGGCGTGGTCGCCGAACACGTGCTTGATGGCCAGCGTCTCCGTGGCGTCGTTGAGCGGCGTCGAGCTGCCGTGCGCGTTGACGTAATCGATCTCGTCCGGGCGCACGTGCGCATCGTCCAACGCGCGCCGCATCGACCGCGCGGCCTGCGATCCGTCGGGGCGCGGCGCGGTCATGTGGTAGGCGTCGTTGGACATCCCGAAGCCCAGCACCTCGCCGTAGATCGGCGCGCCGCGTGCAATCGCCCGTTCGCGCTCCTCGAGCACCAGCACCGATGCCGCCTCTGCCATCACGAACCCGTCGCGGTCGCGATCGAATGGGCGACTCGCGCTCGCCGGGTCGTCGTTGCGGGTGGACATCGCGCGGATGATCGC
>DAHUXU010000542.1 GCA_027307005.1 Gemmatimonadota bacterium | reverse complement strand
GAGCCACGCGCGAGTAGAGGGACAGTTCGCGTCGGCGCCCAAACTGAAGTAATACTCACGCGCGTCCCTTCGGGAAAAAAAGGCCTCGCTTGGAAGCGAGGCATGGGCGGTACAAGACTCGAACTTGTGACCTCCACGATGTCAACGTGGCGCTCTAACCAACTGAGCTAACCGCCCGCACTCATCGCGCCCCGCATCAGTGGAGGCGAGGGGAATCGAACCCCTGACCTCGTGAATGCCATTCACGCGCTCTCCCAACTGAGCTACGCCCCCGACACAGATTTGCACCCGGCGTTGCGCATGCCGCCCATTTTGACCGGGAACCTCTCAGGATAGCCGAGCCATTAGGAGTTGTCAAGAAAATGGGACTGGCGCGTTGGGCGAATCCTCTTATTTTAGGACCGCTTTCACGAGTCTCTGGCGGCTGCTGGATGCTGGTGAACACACGAGTGAACTCGCTCGTATATCTCAACATCCGAACACGAAACACGTTTCGCAATAGAGGCCACGCACCAATGACCGAAGTCAAGCGCCGTCGGCGCCGCGCCGCTCCCGCCGGGATCGCTCCAACCGAGCCCGAGCGCGACATCCTGGATCAATACCTCTACGAGGTGAGCACCTATCCCTTGCTCAAGGGGACGCAGGAACTCGACCTGGCGCGGAAGATCCGCGCGGGCGATCAGGATGCCTTGCAGGAGCTGGTGAAGCGCAACCTCCGGTTCGTGATTTCCGTGGCGAAGAAGTACCAGAACCGCGGACTTCCGCTCATCGATCTGATTGGTGAGGGGAACGTCGGGTTGCTCACTGCCGCGCGAAAGTTCGATCCTGATCAGGGTGTGAAGTTCATCTCGTATGCGGTCTGGTGGATTCGGCAGGCGATTCTGTCGTCGCTCGCACGCCAGGGGCGCACGGTGCGCGTGCCGCTCAATCGGACCGCGGATCTCTCGCGCATCATCAAGGCGTCGGAGATTCTGCGGCAGAAGCTGCGCCGCGAGCCGTTGCCGGAAGAGCTGGCGCATCTCACCGGGTTGTCGGTTGACGTCGTGCAGTCGCTCGCGGCGCTCAACACGGGTGATGTGCGGCTCGATGCGCCGATGGATCCAGAAGGCGATCGGTCGCTCATCGAGCGGTTCGTGGCGGACGAGATGCCGGACGCCGAGGAGGAAGCGATGAACCGGTTCCTCACGGACGAGATCGAGCAGGCGTTGAGCACGCTGCCGGCGCGCGACGCGAAGGTGCTGCGCCTCTACTTCGGGTTGGACGGCGGCCGCGAGCACACGCTCGAGGAGATCGGTTCGATGCTCGGCGTCACGCGCGAGCGGGTGCGGCAGCTCAGGGACCGCGCGCTCAAGCGGCTGCGCGAAGGCGACGTGGGTCGTGCGTTAGGCAGCTTCGCCGCCTGACGCGCCGGCCGTGGGCACGATGCACGAAGGCCCGCGCTCACGCGCGGGCCTTCGTGCATCCTGCCCACGGCCCGTCCCACGCTCAGTTGTTGTCGCCGCTCGAGTCGGGCCCCGTCCGTCCCACTCGGCGCTTCGTCCAGATCACGATCGTCCCGCACGGACCGCCGTCCGCTCCCTGGAACTGCATCGGCGTCTCCGCCGAGCTCTTGTAGACTTCGATCGCCGCGACGTCCTGCGGCTGCACGATCTGATCGATGTCGTCCCCGACCGACAGGAACGGCGAGCCATCGATGTAGTAGGCCACGGCACACGAACCGCCGTTGGAGTTGCGGTTCACCTGCACCGAATAGCCTTCGCCATCCCAGGCGACGGTGAGACCCGGCACCTGGCGGAACAGGTCCGTCGTGCTGATCGGGTTCGACTTCTCGATCTGGTCGCGGTCCATGTAGTAGCCCAACCCGGTCTTCTTCCGTTGGTCGAAGCCGGCGATTTCGGAGCCGCGCTTCGCCGTGATCTCCATCGTCTTGAGCACCGTCGTGTGCTCGTCGAGGGTGGCGGTGAGCGTGCTCGGGTGGCGCGGCGTCAGATCGACCGCGAAGCGTTTGGGCGAGTAGCCGATCTCGCGCACCTCCACGCTCTGCGTGCCGGCCGGCAGCCCGGTTAGGCGGAAGGCGCCGTCGACGTCGCTGCGCGCCGAGAGCTGCGTGCCTAACAACAGCACCATCG
>DAHUXU010000537.1 GCA_027307005.1 Gemmatimonadota bacterium | reverse complement strand
CTTGACGTGGGTCACGATCGCGACGACCGGCGCGGAGTCGTCGCGGTGCACGAGCACGGTGAGGCCGTTGCCTAACACACTGCGGTGGACGCTGCCGCCCGAGAGTCCGAGCGGCGAGGTCACGGCGTGCCTAACGACACGGCACAGGTCGCCCACGGGCCCGGCCCCGCGCGCTTGAGCCACGTCGCGGCTTCGTCGGCGCGGCCGAGCCGGGCGAGGGCGCACGCGAGGTAGCCTTCGGAGGCGGAGTCGGCCGGGTTCGTCTGGATCGCGCGCACGTACGCGCGTCGCGCGGCCTCGTAATCCTGGTTGGCGAGATCCGGCCGCCGTTGCGCGGCGAACGACGCGCCGCGCGCCAAAAAGAACGCGCCTAACTCGCGCTGGCCGGCGGCGCCCGCCGGGTCGAGCTGGATCGCGGCGTTGAGTTCCTTGCCGGCGGTGGCGTAGTCGCCGTTCTCGCGAGCGATGCGGGCCAGGTACAGGTGCGGCAGCGGCGAGCGCGGCTCATCGCGCGCCGCGCGCGCGAACGACGCGACGGCCGAGTCGCGCTGGCCCGCCGCGAAGGCGGCCTGGCCGGCCTCGAGCGCCGTGGGCTCGCGCCGTCCAATCAGGTAATACACACCCAGCAGCACCAGCACCGCGATGATGGCCGCCACGATCAGCGGCCCATGGTTCGGCGCCGCCCCGCGGACGGGGTCGATGCTCGTAACGGACGGCGCGCCGATCGATGCGGCGGGTGCGCTGCCTAACGGAATGCCCGATGGCACTGCGATCGGCGGCTCGCCCGGCGCGCCCGGCTCAGGGGCGGCCGCCGCCGTCCCCAACCCGTGCGCGAGCGCCTCGTACGCCTCCCGCGCGACGTCGAGGTCGGCCGCGTCCACCTGGCTCGACCCGCTCACCCGATCGCGCACCGCGAACATCTCCAGCGCGGCGTGCGCCTGCTCGAGCGAGATCGATTCGCGCTGTCGCGCCTCCCGCACCAGCGCTTGGCCGGAGAGGTCGGTGCGTCCCAGCAACGCGCCAAGCGCCGACTCGACGCCGGCGCAGATAGCAGTGAGATCGGATGCGTTGTCCTGGGATGACCGGCTCGGCGAGAGCCGCTCGACCGCCGGCCGAACCGCCTCGAGCGCTCGTACGGCGCCCCGCGAGGCGGACGACGGATCCGTCACCGCACGATGCGCAACAGTCCGGCGTTTGCGCTGCCGCGAATGAAGCTTTCGGCGTCTCCGATCGGGATCTTCACGCCGGTGATGGAATATCCGCGGCTCGCTTCGGTGGCCATGAACTCCTGCACCGAGCGGCCCGTCATCGCTTTGTTCGCGTCGCGCATCGCGCGCACGATGCGATCCCAGCTGCCGACGTAGATGCGTCCGTCGTTGAGCAGGATGCGGTGCTCGAGCGTGTCGGACACCTTCTGCCCGGCGAGATCGGACAACATGGCGCCGAACAATTCCAGTTGGCCGCGCTCGCGCGCCGCTTCCTCTTCGTTCACGCGCGTCTCGATTTCCGACAGCATCTCGTCGATGTCGTCGGGCTCGCCGGCGAGCTCGGCCAGCCGGTCTTCCCACGGCGCGAGCTCGGGATCGCTGTCCGTTAGGCGATAGATCGACTTCTTGAGCTCGATCAACCGCCAGATGCCGAGCTCTTCCCAGTGGTCGTCGGGCTCGGTGCGCTCGAGCTGCGAGAGGGAGGCCTCGTAGTCGCCGCGGTCGTACAGAATGTTGGCCAGATAGATGCGCGCTTCGGCATGGTCGTCATCCAACTGCAGCGCGCGCCTGAGCGCGGTGATCGCGCCTTCGTCATCGCCGCCGCGATGCCTAACGTAACCGAGGCAGGCGGCGGCCTCCGCCATCTCGCTCGCTTCCCGCGCCGCAATCTCGAAGAAGTCGCGCGCTTCCGCGATCAGGTCCTCGCGAAAGAGCGCGCGGCCGATCTGCAGCACGAGATCGATGTCGTCGGCATAGCCGAGCTCGAGGATGCGGCGAAACCGATCGAGCGCCTGGTCGCGCGCACCGAACTTGAGCAGCGTCTCACCGAGTCCGGCGATCGCATCCTCGTGGTCCGGATCCAGCACCAACGCCTTCTCGAAACTCTGCCTGGCCCAGGCAAACTCATCCCGCGCCAGCCGAGCGTAGCCAACCCCAATGTGCAATTCGACTGAGTTCGGATACAGCGCGAGTCCTTCGCGCAACACCTCGAGCGCTTCGTCGTACTGCCCGTCGTTATAGAGTTGATGCGCGCGCTCGTCGTATTCTTCAGAACTCAGAAATGGGGTAGGCATGGCGATTCGCACCTCCGACGTGTCTCAATCAAGACCGATGTCGGTCAGCCTATTGTACAACTGGAAATCCGCGCAGTTCAAGATGTTGACTTTATGGCCGTCTCATTGAACTTTAACTTCCCTTCCACCCCTTTGAACCAAGGACGACAGACGCGCTCACGGGATATTACGCGCGCGCACGCACGATTTCGACATCTGTCGCCAACTCCACAGCAATCTCCGCGGCCAACGCCGCATTCGATTCGAGCAGCGCGACGTTCGCCGCGAGCGATGCGCCTCCCGTCTCCTGCTCCAAACGCCCCAACAGCCACGGCGTGAGCGCTGCACCGGCGACGTTCGCACCGGTCGCCGCCTCCAGTGCCCGATCCACAGCCGCATCCACCAGCGCGCGCGGCAGCGCGGACGACGCCGGCGGCGGTTGAACAACGATCATCGCCTCCGTCCGCCCGAGCGAGCGCTCGACGCGCCACGCCGCGGCGACCTCGGCTGCAGATTCCATCCGCCACGACAATGAAATGCCTGTACCGCTCGTGAGAAACCCCGGCAGCTCTCCGACGCGGTAACCGACCACAGCGATGCCAAGCGATTCGAGACGCTCCATGGTCGCCGGAAGGTCGAGGATGGACTTGGCTCCGGCGCACACCACGATCATCGGCGTGCGAGCGAGCTCAACGAGGTCAGCGGATTCATCCCGCACCGGGAGCGCGGCGTGCGCTGTTGCCGGGGCCACGCGGTGCACTCCTCCGATGCCGCCGGTGGCGAGCACGTCTATGCGTGCGGCGTGAGCGAGCACGAGGGATGCGGCGACGGTCGTCGCGCCGTCCACGCCGGCCGCGGCCGCGGGTGCAAGGTCGCGTGCGGAAACCTTGCGCACACCATCGCGCGCCAGGAACCGCTCGAGATCATCGTCCTCGAGCCCGACGACCGGCGTTCCGGCGGCGATCGCCGTGAGTGCGGGCTCGGCGCCGCGCGTGCGAACGGCCGCGAGCATCCGCCGCGCCGCCTCGCGATTTTCGGGTCGCGGCAGCCCCTGCGCGAACACCGAGCTCTCGAGCGCGACGACCGGTCGGCCGTCGCGTACCGCGGCGGCGACGGCGGGCGAGACGCGCACCGATGTCGTCACCAGGGTACGATCATTCCGGCACCGTCCGTGGTTTGTCCGCCTTGAATTCGGCGTTGGCGTTCCACGACGGCAGCACCGGCGAGTTGGCGAGCGCGGTGGCGAAGCGCAGCACGATGTCGCCGATCTGCGCGGCGCCGCTCAGATCGAAATCGGAACTGTAGTTGTCCGCCGGCTGGTGATAACGATGCGCGGTGTAGTCGTCCTCCTGCTGCACGCCCCAGCCTTTCGGCCGTCCGACATAATTGGTGCCCGCGCCGATCGATACCGCGGGGATGCCGGCCTTGGCGAACGAGAAGTGATCCGACCGATAGAAATGCCCGGCTTCGGGGTGCGCATCGGGATCGATCCGCAGTCCGTTAGGCGCGACCAGGTGCGCCAGCATCGGCCCGAGCGTCGATTTGTCGGCGCCGAGCACGTTGAGGTCGCGCACCCGTCCCAACACGGTCACGACATCCATGTTGAGGTCGGCGACGAGGTCGCCGCCGCGCATCGTCGGATGCTCGGCGAACCACTGGGAGCCGAGCAGTCCGGCCTCTTCCGCGGTGACGAACACGAACACCAGCGACCGGCGCATCGGTGGTGCGTGCGCTGCCGCGCGTGCGACGGCGAGCAGCGTCGACACGCCCGACGCGTTGTCCACCGCGCCGTTGTAGATCGAGTCTCCGTTCACCTTGGGGCCGATGCCGAAGTGGTCCCAGTGCGCGCTGAGCGCCACGTACTGGTGTGCGAGCGATTTGCCGCGTCCGGGGATCACGCCGACGACGTTCTTGCTCTCGAGATGCTGCACGGTGCTCTTGAAGGCGACATCGAGTGTGATGCCCGTATTCACCGGGCGAAACGCACGCGTGTCCGCCTGCCTGCGCAGCGCCGCCAGGTCGAGGCCGGCGTGGGCGAGCAGCGCCGTGGCGGCCGAGTCGGTGATCCACCCCCGAAAGCCTAACGGAGGCGGCGCCGACGGATCGCGCGGCAGCATCCGCTGCGGGGTCGCCCACGACGCCACCACCGTGTGCCACGGATAGGACGCCGTGGCCGTCGTGTGCACGACGAGTGCGCCCACCGCGCCGCGCCGCTCCGCTTCCTCGAACTTGTACGTCCACCGCCCATAGTAGGTCATGGCCTTTCCGCCGAACAACGTGGGCTCTTTCGCCGTGGCGGGCGGGTCGTTCACCAGCACGAGCAGAATCTTGCCTTTGACATCCACGCCCTTGAAGTCGTCCCACTTGTATTCGGGAGACGTGACGCCGTAGCCGGCGAACACGATTTCGGCGTGTGCAACGCTCGACGGGACGGCGGACCCGGCCCAGATGACGACGTCGTCGGGAAATCGGAGTTGTCCCGCAGCTTTGCCGGACGCGGTCACGCGCATCGACGACGAGTCGACCGTGACGACGTCGATCGGGACCCGCTGGAAGTAGGATCCGTTCACCCCGGGCTCGATCCCGGCTGACCGCAGCTGCGACGCGATGTACGCGGTGGCCAGTTCGCCGCCGCGCGTCGCCGGCGCGCGGCCTTCGAGCAGATCGGACGCGAGGAACCGGAGATCGCCGTCGATCTCGTTGGGCGTGATCCGTTGGGCGGCGGCCGGGGCAGCGGCGGCCATGGCAAGCACGAAGGCAACGACGAAGCGCATGAGACGAGAATCCAGAGAGTTGTGCATCAACGTGGAGAGCATCGTGAGCGACGAGACCGAACAACAAGCAGATCCTCCGGCAACCGGAGAGCGGAACGGCGTGCAGGTCGTCATCCTGGCTGCCGTTCTCATTGCACTCGGCGTCTTCTTCGTGCGGCGCGCACTGTAGATCAGTCGGCTTTCTCTTCGCCCTCGAGCGCGGCCACGGCGAAGCCGACTTTTTTGAGCAGGCGACGGAGCTGGTTCTGCTCGTCGGGGGGAAGCGTGTCGAACAATTCGGCGATGTAGCGAGCGTGTGACGGGAAGATCTCGTCGATCAAGGCCCTGCCTTTGGCGGTGAGCGCCGCGTACACCACCCGCCGGTCGCCGTGGCGCCGCTCGCGGCGCACGAGGCCGCGCCGCTCGAGCTGGTCCACCACATAGGTGATGTTGCCCGCGGTGACGAGCAGCAGCGACCCCACTCTGCCTAACGGAAGCGCGCCCTTGTGGTAGAGGGCCTCCATCACCGCGAACTGTCCCAGCGTTAGGCGGTGGCGGCTGACGTCGCGCGACACGGCGCGCACGATCGTGTGGTAGGCGCGCGCCAGCACGATCCACGTGCGCAGCGCAGGATCCTCGGCGTTCCTCGTCTGGATGACCCGCGGGGCGCTGGTGACGCCGGACGGCGGGTGCGTGCGCGGCGGGGGGCCGGCGGCCTGAGACGGAGCGATTTTCGACACGCCGCTACGATGCCCTGCCGCCGCCCGCTTGGGAAGTGATGCGACGTCAGACGCCGCGGTGGGCCCGCTCCAGCACCTGGGCCGTGATGATCAACCGGTCCGGCGCCGGACCCACGTAGCGCACCGGCCAACACGTCGTGAGCGTCAGCGTCGGTTCCACCGTCGCGAACAGCGCGGGCTTGCCGCGTTCGACGATGCGGCGCGCCACGATGACCCACGTCGTCCGTCCACCGTACGTCTCGGTGACGATCGTATCGCCGAGCGAAAGTTTGTCCAGTGCGTGAAACTGGCGGTCACGGTGCGCGGAGATCACCGCGTTCCCGGGCTCACCCGGCAGCGCGCTCTGCGGAAGATGACCCGGCGCGATCGCGAGCTGCGCGTCGCCGACGCCTTCGATGAACACTTCGTCGAGGTCGATCGACGGAATGTCGATTCGCCCAACGGGCTCACCGCGCGCGAAGCTGCGGTGAGAAACGTCGCTGTCGGGTGTGCCCAGCGAGCCGTTGGCTTCGACGGCGGTCCACGACGCGCGCACGTGGCGGCGCGCGATGGCGCTCGCGCCGTATGCATAACCCACGGCGAGCAGCAAGCACGCGCCGGCGAGGATGAAGAAGACTCCGAAGAAACGTCGCATGTCAGCGTCGGACCAGTACAACACCAACGAGTAGCGTACCTACACCAGCGAGTGCCAATGCCGGAAGCGTTGAATCGGTTTGCGGAGCCGACCCGCCGTCTCTGAAAACGGTGTCTCCGGCGGTGGAGGTGTCGGCGGAATGTACAGCGGAGCCGCTGCGGACGCGCGCCGTGGTGCCTTTCTCGGTCGGCGTGACCGAATTGGACGACGAGTCGAAGAATGTCGAATCGAAAGAGCCGAGCGACGAATCGACGTGTGTCCCGGCGGGCATCGCTGCGGAAGCGTGCGAGTTCGCCGTTAGCCGCGTGTGCGGCGCCGGAAGGCGCGCCGGCACCAGCGCGGCGGTGAACTGCGCAGCGGCAGCGGTTGGAGCAATTGCGAGTGCGACGATCGTGGCGACGACAGCCCAGGTTCTCACAAAGATTCCTCCGGTCACGTTTCGATGCTGGTCGGGTGACGGACCGGGCATTTCCGGTGCCATGGCTGGACGAGTTGACGCACGCGGTTCGGTCGATGTGACTGTCGACCGCCGCGCCTTACGGACCGGCGACGGACGCGCTGTCCGGAAGCCCGAACGCACGCGCGATCACGGCGCCCATGTGCGCCATCGTGAGTTGCGGTTAGCTGTCGAGAATCCAGCGTTGATCCTTGTTCTCCTTCGTGAACACGCAGGCGACCACGCGCGACCGGAGATAGAAGAGCGAGCACTCGGTGCGCGCGTCATCGACCGCGCCCGTCTTGTGCGCCGCGCGCACGCCATCGAGCTCGCGCTGCAACAGCGTGTTGTCCTCGTTGTGCTCGAGGATGTCGAGCATCGACGAGTCGGCCGACGGATTCACGGCCTTGCCCTGCGCCAGCAGCACGAACAGGTGCGCCATCTCGTTAGGCGTGGACACGCCCAACCCGTACTTGGCCGAGCTGTCCATGGCCACGCTCGAGATGCGCAGAAACGTCTTCGAGTGCACCTTCGTGTGCATCAGGCCGAGCGATTCCATCTTCGCCCACACGCGGCGGATGATGATGCGGTCCAGCAGGAGGTTGGTGGCGGTGTTGTCGCTTTCGGTGGCCCTGAGCCAGGCCGCGTCGTGCACGGTGAGCGTCGCCCCGTCGTGCATGAACTGCAGCGATCCCGACCCCGGCACCTTGTCGATGTCGAGCAGCGTGAGCGGGTCATCGAGCGAGATTTTTTTCTGCGCGGCCAGATCGTAGAGCGTGACGAGGATGGGAACTTTGATCAGACTCGCGGTGGGAAACGTTTCATCGCCGCGGCGCGAGAGCGTGTCCCCGGTATCGAGGTCGATGATACTGTAGCCGACGACACCGTGATGCGCATCGGCGAGCGAATCGAGCGTGTGGCGAAGGAGTGCGGTGTCGGCGCGAACCGAGGAGAGTTGTCCACCGGCGCCCTGTCCGCGCGCGCAGGCAGGAAGAAGCAGCAGGAAAGCCAGCGCCACGCCGCGCGTCCACCGCGGCAAGGCGAGGCCGTCAGCCATCAGGAAACTCGCCTGCCTTCTTGGTCACGAGCAGCTCGCGCTCGCCCGTCTTTTTGTCGTAGACGGCCAGCACCTTC
>DAHUXU010000530.1 GCA_027307005.1 Gemmatimonadota bacterium | reverse complement strand
CGTGCGGATCGGAACCGAGGTCGTTGACCCAGTACTCGTAGCTGAGCACGGCGACATAATTCTGCCCGATCACGCGGTCGTCGTCGTATCCGATCAAGCGGCCGAGAGCCGGCTTCAGGCCTAACGTAGGGAAGTACGACCCTGACACCAGCATGCCGTCGCCGCTGATGGTCTGCCGGTGGTACGCGACGTTGACGCCGAATGCGCGGTGCGCGACGACGGCGCTGAATCCGGGATGCGCCTTCTCGAGATCGCGAAACATCGGATAGCTGAACACGACGTCGCAATTCCCGGCCTGATTGCACGAGTTCGACCCGGGCGCGGGGCCGGTCATGGCGAGGTTCACCAACCGGCCGGGGTCGCGCACCGGCAGCGGCGCCAGCAGCATCTCGTTGAACATCGAGTAAATCGCCGCGTTGGCTCCGATGCCGAGCGCCAACGACAGCAGGGCAACGAGGGTGACGAACGGCGACTTGACCAGCGTGCGGAAGGCGAGCTTCAGGTTGGCCATGACGAGTTCCTCGGAATGCGCGGTCGCTCCGCGTCGCCTGCCTGAGACACCCGGTCGGCCCGGATGGTTTACGGCACGCGGCCGCGAGGACACTGGCCCTCGCCGGCCGCGTCGCACCATCCACTACGCTGCGATCAGTATCCAGGATTCTGCGTCAGTTCCGGCGTCACATCGATTTCCCGCTGCAGTATCGGATAGAGCGCGGGATGCCGAGCACTGGTCGACAACCCGAGCCACCGAGTTGGTAGTGTGCTGTACCGCGTGGTAAGATCACGCGGGCGACGCCGGTCTATTCTGGCTGCGACCGCCCGACCCACAGGTTTGGAGGAGAAGGAATGCTGAGATTTGGAGTGGCACTGAGTGCGGGGCTCGTCATCGGGGCTGCGATCGTCACCCTGGCCGCGCCGCCGGCCCGCTCGAGCGAGCTCGGCGCACGCATCCGTTCAGTCTCTCGCACACACGCGCCGGTGCACCTCGTCGTCGGTCCCAAGTACAACTCAGCGCGCTACTTCGTGCGCGAGCAGCTTGCGAGCATCAATTTCCCGAGCGACGCCGTCGGCGTCACGGACGACGTTTCCGGCGGCATCTCGATCGACGACAAAGGACAGATCGGATCCGATTCGAAGTTCGTCGTCGACATTACGAAGCTGAAAAGCGACCGGTCGATGCGCGACGGCTACATCCAACACCGCACGCTGCAGACCGATCAATATCCCACGGTGACGCTGGTGCCGAAGCAGTTCCAGGGTCTGCCGTCGCCCATTCCGGATTCCGGCAAGGTGACGTTCACGTTGCTGGGCGATCTCACCGTGCACGGCGTGACGCGGCCCACGAATTGGGCGGTGACGGCGTACCTGCGCAATGGCGAAGTACGCGGCACGGCATCCACCGGCGTCACGTTCGACGACTTCAAGCTCGACAAACCCAAGGTCGGCTCGGTGTTGAGCGTGGCGGACAGCATCCACCTGGTGTACGATTTCGATCTGGTCCCGGCGTCGGGCTCCTGACCGCGGAGGCGCGCCGGGCGCCGCCGCCTAACGAAAGGCACGTCATGATGCTCGCACGCTGGGCCGCCGCGGGACTGATCCTCGCCGCGGCGGCTTCCGCTCGTGTACGCGCGCAAGGGGCGCGGCCGGCGCTGTCGCCGGCGGTCAAGGACGTCGCCGCGATCGACACGAACATCGTCGCCCTCACGCACGTGCGCGTGATCGACGGCACGGGTGCGCCGGCGCGCGCCGACCAGACGGTAATCGTGCGCGACGGACGCATCGCGCAGATCGGCGCGGCGGCCGCGGTTGCCGTGCCGTCTGGCGCGCGCGTCCTGGATCTCACCGGCAAATCCGTGATCCCCGGAATGGTGATGGTGCAAGAGCACCTGTTCTATCCCACCGGTCCCGGCGTCTACGGAAACGTGGCCGAGAGCTTCGTGCGCCTCTATCTCGCCGGCGGCGTGACGTCGATGCGCACCGGCGGCAACATGAACGGCTACGGCGACATCGGTCTCGCGCGGGCGATCGCACGCGGCGAGAAGCCTGGACCGTGGATCGACGCCACGGCGCCGTACCTCGAGGGACCTGGGTTAGGCCTCGATCAGATACACGAGCTCACCGGACCGGACGATGCGCGCCGCATGGTCGACTTCTGGGCCGACGCCGGCGCGACGTCCTTCAAGGCGTACCTGCACCTCACCCGCGCCGAGCTCGGCGCGGCGATCGCCGAAGCGCATCGGCGCGGGTTGAAGGTGACCGGCCACTTGTGCTCGGTCACGTACCGCGAAGCAGCTTCGTTAGGCATCGACAACCTGGAGCACGGATTCTTCGTGTCCACGGATTTCGTGCCGAACAAACAACCGGATGTGTGCCCGGGGCAGAACACGGGACTCGCGACCATCGCCACCCTCACCCCCGACTCGGCGCGCGTACGCGACCTCATCAAGTTTCTCGTGGACCATCACGTCGCGATCACGAGCACGCTCACGGTGTTCGAAACGTTTACGCCGGGCCGGCCCATGCCGCGCGGCCTCGACGTGCTCGACCCGATCCTGCGGGAACAGTTCGAACAGCGCTACGCCGCGACGCAGCGCGACACGACGCGGCGCTTCGACGCGATCTTTGCGCACGCACGCGCCCTCGAAGTCGCATTCATGCGCGCGGGCGGACTGCTGCTGTCGGGCACCGACCCGACCGGCGGTGGCGGCGTCGTCCCTGGGTTCTCGAACCAGCGCGAGCTCGAATTGCTCGTCGAAAGCGGTTTGACCCCGCTGGAGGCCATCAAGGTGGGCACGTTGAACGGCGCCACCTACCTCGGCCGCGCCAAAGACGTCGGTTCGATCGCCCAGGGCAAACAGGCGGACCTCGTCGTGATCGACGGAGATCCGTCGACGAATATCGCCGACATCGAGCACGTCGAGATGGTGTTCCGCGACGGGATCGGATACGATCCGCAAAAACTCATCGCGTCGGTGAAGGGAAAAGTCGGGCTGTTCTGACCATGACAGCCCGGATTTGACGGATCGCTCGGCTGAGGAAGCCCAACTCGCTGGACTGGTCCTGGACGCGCGTGACGCCGGCGGACCTTCCCACGTCAACACCTTGTCGCTATGTTACAGCGTAGTCGAATGTTGCATTAATCACCCTCAAGCCCCTTGTACCACTGAGTCGCACCCGCCCATCCGCGCGCAGACGCCGCAGTCCCGCGCGAGCACACCAGCAGCACACCTCGCTGCCAACAAGTCGTACCGCTTACACGAACACGCGTCAGTGGCTGCTCGACCGCCACGGTGCCGTATGTACGTACTGCGAGCGACGCGTTCATCCCGATGCGATCACGCTCGATCACGTGACGCCACGCCGCGGCCAGACTGCCTATGATCGCCGCGACAATCTCGTTCTCGCCTGTCCCGACTGCAACGCGCTGAAGGCAGACAAGCCGATCCTCGCGTTCCTGATCGCACGCCGTGATCGCGCGGTGAATCTGCTCCGCTTTGGCGAGCACCTGAGCCCCATGCTGCTCGACCTTGCCCGGCAGATCGCCGGACCCGAAGGCGTTGCGCGCGCCGAGCGCTTGTCTGACCCGGACTATCCGTACAAGGACTGAAACGCGCCCGTGCCGGCCGCGACGCGACTCGCGCGTCGAAAAAGAAGGATCCGATCGGAAACCGTCCTGCCGGTTCCCCCCGTAGTATAGAGAAAGCCCATCGGACTCCGACATGATTGCCGCCATACTCCGCCTGCTCGCGCTGCGACCGCTACTCGGCCTCGCCATCCTTGGCTTCCCGATCCTGCTGCTCGTGGTCGTTGGCCTCGTCACGATTCTGGCCTTCAAGTTCCTCGTTTTCATCGTGCTGCCGATCGTGGCGGTCGTGTGGCTCGTCCGCATGTTCAAGCGGTCGTCGTCCACGCATGAAACCGGACCTGACGGTGAAACCGATGCCGGGCCGGACGCCGCGTCGTGATTGAAGGGTTGCGCGACGCGAAGGTGAAGATGTGAAGCTCGCGCGCATTCAACGTCTGGAACGGTTCGCGGTCGGTTCGCTCCTGTTGAGCCTCGCGCTCATCGCGGCGGACCGCATCCGCCACCCTCGCGGCCTGTTCTTCCTCGTGCCGTTGCCGCGTCACCGAACCGGCGCCTTGCAGCCGCTGTGGTTCGTGTTTCGCAGCCGGCCCGCATTGTCCATTGGAGTCGTGCTGCTGGTGGCAGGACTCTGCACCGCGTTGGTCGCAGCGTGCGCGGAGATCGGCTCCGCCCTCACGCCGCAAGAGAGCGATCGTTAGCAGCGATCGAACGGAGAGATCGATGGAGCGCTGGCAGGACCGCCTCGCGCGGTCGCTCTACGGCTCGGTTTCACGCAGCCGCACCGTGCGCGGCGTCATGGTCGACGTGGTCAACACGCGGCCTGACATCGACACCGAGCACGTCTTCGCCCGCCTGGACGACGCGCTCGGCATCATCGAGCGACATCAGCCGTGGTACTTCCGACATCTGGTGCGCGACTTCGCGCGCATTGCGGTGAGGCGCTATGCCTGCCGCGGTGCGTACTTTCCCGACGAGCGCACCTGTCTCGTCGAGCTGACGTTCAGCGTGAACCCCGAGTTTTCGACATCCCAGATCGCGTCCACGATCGTGCACGAGGCCATGCACGCGCGATTGGACCGGCGCGGTGTGGCGTTCACCCGCGAGATCGCGGCGCGCCACGAACGGTTCTGCCGCCGCGCCGAAGTCGAGTTAGGCATGTCGCTGCCGGACGGTGAGCCGATCGTCGAACGGGCGCTCGCGTCTCTCGCCGCCAGCGACGAAGACGTAGCGCCCGTGATCGATTGGAACGTCGCCAGCCGGCGCGTGGCGCAGGCCGATCTCGACGCGCTCAACGCCCCGCAATGGCTGAAAAAGACGCTCGCGCGACGCGCCGGACTCGATCCCGGCGCAACCCCTGACTAGCGAGCGGGAGCCCCGCCCTCCTGTGGAGCGGTAGGAGCGGTAGTGGTATTCCGGTTGCGGTGCGCCCAGTGCTGGCGCGGCTGCGCCGGCTGAGACCGCTTGAACAGCAAGTCCGCGTAGTAGGTCGCGATGCGCGTCCTCACGGACTCTTGCGTGTCGTTGGACTTGGCTTGAAACGGCGCGTACCGGTTGGCATCGCCGGACACCTGGAACCACCACCACGATTCTGTTCTGGCGCCAGCCGGCGCCTCGACCCTGCAGCTGAACGTCCGGCCATTATCTGCGAAGTCGAACGCTTTCAGCATTGGGATCTCCAATCGGGTTGAGCCGTAATCTACCATCGCGGACCGCCCGCTGCCTACCTTCCTCGTGTAACGACCCGCTCGCCGGGCCAGGGACCGCTTTCCGAGGAGAGGCCAGTGCGATACGACTTTCTCGTCGAGACGTATAAGACCGAACGCATCAAGACGTTGAGCGTCTGGTCGCAGATTCCGGACACACGCATGTCCTTTCGCCCGGAGCCCCGTGCCCGGACGCCGCTCGAGCACATGGTCCATCAGTGCGTGAGCGAGGACACCTGGATGCGCACGATGCTCGGCATCACCGTCCCGCTGCCGATGCTGCCTTCGGTGGAGAGCCGGCTGTCCTTTCTCGAGCACTACGCCGCCGCGTCCGCCGTGCGCCTAACAGAGCTCGAGCGCAAGCCCGACGAGTGGTTCGAGGCGCCCACCACTTTCTTCGACACGCAGCGTTTGCGCGCCTGGGTGCTCACGCGCCGCCTCACTCACTCCTCGCACCATCGCGGACAGCTCACCGTTTACCTGCGACTCTGGGGACAGCCGCTCTACTCGACGTACGGTCCCAGTGCAGACACGGGCGGTCTGTTCCAGAACAACGCGGCCGTCATCTATCGCTACCGGACCATCGGGCACCTGCTGCAAGCGGAGGCTGCGGGCGGCGAGTTCCCTGCGCTGCCCGGCCCCGGCCAACAGGCGCCCACCGAGCGTCCGGACGGTTAGCACGCCCGGAGCCGGCGCGTGACTGACCGGTACCGGACTTGCTGAACTGGTGGTGTATCGGACTCGAGCGGAGGCCAAGGTGGCGACGATCTGGAAAGGCACGCTCAGCATCGGATTGGTGACGGTACCCGTCGAGCTCAAACGCGCGATTCGTGACGACGAGCGCATCCACTTTCATATGCTGCACGACGACGACATGGCGCCGATCCATTACCAACGGGTCTGCACCGCCGACGGCGCCGAGGTGCCTTGGGATGACGTCGTCAAAGGCTACGAATACCGCAAGGGCAAGTTCATCGTGCTGACCGACGGGGACTTCAAGACCGCCGCGCTCTCCGCATCGTCGACGGTCGCCGTGCGCGAATTCGTGCCCGAGTCGTCGATCGATCCTCGCTACTTCGAAACGCCCTACTTTCTCATCCCGGGCAAAGGCGGCGAGATGGCCTACGCGGTGATGCGGGAGGCGATCCGGAAGACCCAGACCATTGGGTTAGGCACGATCGTGATCCATCAGCGCGAGCACATCGCGGGACTCAAAGCCCTGGGCAGCGCGCTCGTGCTCGAGTTGATGCGCTTTGCCGATGAGCTCGTCGACGAGAGCAATTACACCTTCCCGTCGACAAAAGAAGTGCGTCAGGCGGAGTTGAACATGGCGCAGCAACTGATCGACGGTCTCAAGGCGACGTTTCAACCGGAGCAGTACCGGGATCAGTACCACGCCAACCTGATGAAAATCATCAAGTCGAAGATGAAGGGCACGCACGCATCGCTCGAGGAGCCCGAGACGGCCAGGGGCGACGACAAGGTGATCGACCTGATGCAGCGCCTGCAACAGAGCCTCGCCGGCGCCGGGAAGCACGCTCGGACGGGCGCACGGCGCGGCCGCACCGCGGCGCACCGCACGCGCACGACGCGGAAGCGCGCCGCGCGGTCGGCCTGACGATGCCGGCGACGCGCAAGAAGGCCGCGCGCAAGCGGAGCGTTAGGCAGAAGCCGGCGGCGCGCAGTGCCGCGGGCAAGCTCCGCGCCTACAGACGCAAGCGCGACTTCGAGACCACGCCGGAACCCTCGGGCGGCGCGGCACGGGTGCGGCGCTCGGGACCGCGCGCGCTGCAGTTCGTGATCCAGAAGCACGCGGCGAGCCACCTCCACTTCGATTTCCGCCTCGAGCTCGACGGCGTTATGAAAAGCTGGGCCGTGCCCAAGGGCCCGAGCCTCGACCCGTCGGTCAAGCGCCTCGCGATGCAGGTGGAAGACCACCCGATCGAGTACAACACGTTCGAGGGCACGATTCCGCAGGGCGAATATGGCGGCGGCACCGTGATGATCTGGGACCGCGGGACCTACACCAGCGATCCGCCTTCGCCTAACGCAGAGGATGCGCTGCGCCGCGCGTACGCCAAGGGCGACCTCAAGTTCGAGCTCGATGGCGAGCGGCTGCACGGGTCCTGGGTGCTCGTTCGCACCAAGCGCGGCTCGCCCGACAAGCCGCAGTGGCTGCTCATCAAGCATCGCGACGACGCCGCACGGCCCGGCGGCGACATCGTGGCCGACGTCGACACGTCCGCCACGACGGGGCGCACCATGGATGAAATCGCGAGCGGCAAGCGCGCCCGGCGTAACCGCAAAACCAGCGGGACCGATGCACGCGCCGTGTGGCACAGCAACCGCGCGACGCACGTCGACCTTCCAGCACTCGAACCCATGCTCGCGCGCGTCGGAAGCGAGGTGCCGCAAGACGACGGATGGACCTTCGAGCCCAAATACGATGGCATTCGCGTGCTCGCCTACGCGACCGCCGACCAGGTGCGTCTCATGACGCGCAACGGCCTCGACAAATGCGCGCAGTTTCCAGAGATCGTCGACGCGCTCGAGAAATTGGCGCGTCGCGCACGCCGCCCGCTCGTGCTCGACGGCGAAATCGTCGCGCTCGTGCGCGGCACGCCCGGTCGCTTCCAGGGACTCCAGTCGCGCGTGCACGTGCAGGGTGCGGCGGACATCGAGCGATTGGTCAACGACGCGCCGGCGGCGCTCATGGCCTTCGACCTGCTCCTCGAAGGCGACGACGTGCTCATCGGCGAGCCGTGGTCCGACCGCCGCAAACATCTCGAGATGCGCCTCCGCAACCGGACCGACACGCACCTCCGGTTAGGCGACACCGCGCCCGGCGGCGCACGCGAAATGCTGCGCAAAGCCCGCGCGTCGGGCTGGGAAGGCGTCATGGCCAAACGCACGGATGCGCCTTACGCGTTGGGCCAGCGGTCGAACGCGTGGCTCAAGCTCAAGCTCGAACGCGAGCAGGAGTTCGTCGTCGGCGGCTACACCGAGCCTCGCAAGTCGCGGCAGTACCTTGGCGCACTCCTCGTCGGCTACTACGACGGAGACCGGCTCATCTACGCCGGACATGTCGGCGGCGGATTCGACCACCAGTCCCTGCACGACGTGCACGCCCAACTGGTCAAGTTGGGCCGCAAAACGTCGCCGTTCGCCGACCCGCCCAAGCCGAACGAGCCGGCGCACTGGGTGCGGCCGCACATCGTCGTCGAGGTGAAATTCAACGAGTGGACGGACGACGGGCTGTTGCGCCAACCGGTGTTTCTGGGCACGCGCGACGACAAGGACGCCCGCGACGTGACCCGGGAACCGGCGCCTGGCGTGGAGAAGCTCGAGGATGAGATGCGGTGACGCGCAGGACCGCGGCGCGTCGCTTCCCACAGGACCGCCGGCCTCTAGATTTCAGCTACCCGTTCCCACTCTCCCATGGACGACAAGAAAATCCTCGCGCTCGCCCGGAAGAACGCCGCGAAATCGATCGCGCAGAACAAGCCGCGCGCCAAGGCGTATGATGCCACCGTCGAGGCGACTCGTCCCGTCGCGCCCGATGACACCAGCGAAGCAGACCGCATCTTCAAGGAGATGAAGCGCCGCGAGTTCTGATCGCGCGCACTGTCCGCCGTTGTCTTCCGATCTGCTCGTGCTCGTGCACGGACTCAAGCGCACGCGGGCATCGATGTGGCCGGCGGCGATCATGGCCCGCCGCCGGGGATACGCCGTGCTCAACTGGGGCTATCCGTCGGCACGCGCCGGCATCATGGTGCACGCCGAGGCGCTCCGCCGACTGCTGGACGCGTTGCCGCCGCCTCCCGGCGACGAGCGCATCCATTTTCTCACCCACTCGTTGGGCGGCATCATCGTGCGCGCGCTGTTGGCGCGCGCCTCGCCGCCGAACGTCGGGCGCGTGGTAATGCTCGGCCCGCCTAACGCAGGAAACGAGATCGCGGAGCGCCTCGGATACACGCGCGTGTTTCGCCGGATCATGGGCCCCGCCGGCGTCGAGCTGGGCACCGGCGCCGACAGCGTGCCGCGACGGTTGCCCGAAGCGACGTTCGAGTTGGGCGTCATCGCCGGCGTGCGCCGCCGCCCCGCGCTCTTCGGCCGCTGGATCGGCACGCCCAACGATGGGCTGGTATCGGTGAGCGCGACGCGCCTCGTCGGGATGCGCGACCACCTCGTCGTCCACGGCGGCCACGCGCTGCTGCCGGCGAATCGGCGCGCCCTCTCGCAGGCGTTCACGTTTCTGGCCGCCGGACACTTCGCGCGCGGCCCAGACGCCTAACGACAAAGCCCGCCGCCGGCCGGCGGCGGGCTCCTGCACGCGTCAGGTTTGCTGTCCGGCGTACGTCACATCCAGCACCTCGCCGGTCTTCGCGTCCACGTTCACCTTCTCGACGAACGACTTGTTGGCCACGTTCACCTCGAACGTGTACACCTTGTCGCCGTTTCGCATCCCCCCATCGCTTTCCGATTTGACCGTCCCGCCGCCACACGCCTTGATCGCGATGGTCTTGGCCTGCGATTGATCCACCGGCCGCGTAAACCCGCTCAGCGCGACTACCGCGCCCGCGGCTACCGTGAGCGCCGCCATCGCCGAGATGATCCTGTTGCCCTGCATGTTCCTGTCCGTCCCGCACTCCGGCCACGTCGCGGCCGCGGGACGAAGAGACGTGAAGTCGAGTCGACGCGCCGTGAGCGCCTTGCGCACTCGCACTGGTGCTGTTCCCGCGACTCTCGGGCTCCTGCCGTTAATGGGGAAGCCGGCCACCATCGCTGCGAGAACCGTGCCCCCGATCGAAAATATATTGATGTCCAATATATTTTCGGGTCGCGCGATCGCCGGCCCGCGTCACCGCCGCGGCGGCACCGCCCGCGCATACACGCCCTTGTACTTGCTCACTTCGCTGCGCTCGCGATCCAGCTCCGGCACGTGCTCCGGCGCGTAGCCCAATCCGCGAAAGAATTGCTCGCTGTTGCTCACCGCGAACAACGTCGCAAGCTCCCGCCGCTGCGCCAACTCCTCGGCCGTCCGAACCAGCGCGGCGCCGATGCCCTGCCCCTGCGCGCCGGGATCCACCGCCAACGACCGGATCTCTGCCAGACTCGGCGCGTACTCCTCCACGTGCACGCAGCCCACGACCACCTCATCGTCCGTCGCGACCAGAAAGTCGGCGATGTGCTCGCGAATGAAGTCCAGCGTGCGCGGCAGCAGCGTGCCATCCGACACATAGAGATCGATCAACGCCTTGATCGACGACGCATCCGCGGTTCGAGCGGGACGTACGTTCATGCTTCGCTCCTTCAGTGGTGATCAACGATGCCGCGAGCCCATCGCGCCGCGTAGATCTTGCGCCCGACGCGCCCGCGTTGTCTGCTATCTGCTCGCCCGTCTCCATCCCGTGACCGCGCCCCGATCCTCCATGCCATTGCGCTTCCGCGCCGCACTGCTCCGCGCATCGCTCCTCGTTGCCTGCGCTCCATCGATTGCGCACGCCCAACAATTCGATTCGACGATGTTCGCCGGTCTCCAATGGCGCATGATCGGCCCGTATCGCGGCGGCCGCACCGTGGCCTCGACAGGCGTCCGCGGACAACCCAACGTGTTCTACGCGGCCGCAACCGATGGCGGCGTCTGGAAGAGCACCGACTATGGCCGTGTGTGGACGCCGATCTTCGATCGTGAACCGGTCGGATCGATCGGCGCGCTCGCCGTGGCGCCATCCGATCCCGCCATCATTTATGTAGGCAGCGGCGAAGGGTTGCAACGGCCCGACCTGTCGATCGGCGACGGGATGTACAAGTCGACGGACGGCGGCCGCGCGTGGACGCATCTGGCCGGGCTCCGCGGCGGCCAGCAGACGGCCGCGATTCTCGTGGACCCGCGCGATGCCGACCGCCTCTTCGTCGCGGTGCTCGGTCATCCGTACGGGCCTAACGTAGAGCGCGGCGTCTATCGCTCGACCGACGGCGGCGCCACGTTCGAGCGCGTGCTGTTCAAGGATGAGAACACGGGCGCGGTGGCGCTGGCGTTCGACCCGGCCAACGCGCAGGTGGTGTACGCGGTCCTCTGGGCCGCGCGCCAGGGGCCGTGGGAGTACGACAACGCGTACGCCGGGCCCGGCAGCGGATTGTACAAGTCGGTCGACGGCGGCGCGACGTGGACCCAGCTCACCACCGGTCTCCCGACGCCCGCGCAGGGCCTCGGCCGCATCGGCATCGCCGTGGCGCCGAGCGATGGCCGGAGGCTGTACGCGATGGTGCAGGCGCCGCCGAAGTTCGGCGGCGTGTACCGCTCCGACGACGCCGGCGCGACGTGGACCCGTGTGAACGGCGAAGAGCGCGTCTACGGCCGCGGCGACGACTTCGCCGAAGTCCAGGTCGATCCGACCAACCCCGATGAGATCTACGTCGCGAACACCTCGACGTATCGCTCGACCGATGGCGGCCACACCTTCACCGCGATCAAGGGCGCGCCCGGCGGCGACGACTACCACCGCATCTGGATCAACCCCGCCAACCCGAAGATCATTCTGTTAGGCAGCGACCAGGGCGCGACGATCACGGTCAACGGCGGCGAGACCTGGAGCTCGTGGTACAACCAGCCCACCGGGCAGATGTTCCACGTCGCCGCGGACAATCGCTTCCCGTATCGCGTGTACGGCGGGCAGCAGGAAAGCGGGTCGGCCGGCGTGTCGAGTCGCGGCAACGACGGCGAGATCACGTTCCGCGATTGGCATCCCGTGGGTGTCGAGGAGTACGGCTACGCCGTTCCCGACCCGCTGCACCCGGGAATCATCTACGGCGGAAAGGTGACGCGCTACGACGAGACCACGGGCCAGGTGCAGGACGTTGGGCCGGTGGTGCTGCGCTCCGGTGCGTACCGGTTCGACCGCACGGCGCCGATCATCTTTTCGCCGGCCGATCCGCACGTGCTCTATTTCGCCGCGCAGGTGTTGTTCAAGACGACTAACGGGGGCCGCAGCTGGACGGTGATCAGCCCGGATCTCACGCGTCCCGATCCGGGCGTGCCGGCCAGTCTCGGCGTGTATGCCCAGCAGGCGGGGCAGCACCCGCACCGCGGCGTGATCTACTCGATCGCGCCGTCGGCGCGCGACGCGCATCTCATCTGGATCGGCACCGATGACGGTGTGATTCAGGTCACGCGCGATGGCGGCGCGCATTGGCGCAACGTCACGCCGCCGGGCATGGAAGCCTGGAGCAAGGTCACGCAGATCGACGCCTCGCACTTCGACAGCGCATCGGCGTACGCGTCAGTGTCGCGACTCCGGGTGGACGATCTGCATCCCTACATCTATCGCACGCACGACGGTGGGAAGACGTGGCAATCCATCACGACCGGCATTCCGGACGACGAGCCGGTGAACGTCGTGCGCGAGGATCCCGTGCGGCGCGGTCTCCTGTACGCCGGGACGGAACACGCCGTCTACGTGTCCTTCGACGATGGGGCGCACTGGCAGTCGCTCCGGTTAGGCATGCCGGCGACCTCCATCCGCGACCTCATCGTGCACAACAACGATCTCGTGATCGCCACGCACGGCCGGTCGTTCTGGATTCTCGACGAAATCGCGCGCCTGAGGCACCTCGATGCGCGCGTGGCGGCGTCGTCCGCTTTCCTCTTCACGCCGGCGCCTGCCTATCGCGTGCGCCGGGATGCGAACACCGACACGCCCTTACCGCCGGAGGAGCCCGCGGGCAGGAATCCGCCCGACGGCGCGATCGTCGACTACTGGATCGGCCAGGGCTCATCGCCTAACGCAGTGACGCTCGAGATCCTCGATGCGCACGGCGCGCTCGTGCGGCGGTTCTCGAGCGCCGACGTTGCGCCGCCGCCCGACTCCGAGCTCAACGTGCCCGCCTACTGGGTGAAGCCGTTCCAGCCGTTGTCCGCAGAGCCCGGCATGCACCGCTTCGTATGGGATCTGCACTATCCGCCGCCGGATGCCTTGCAGCACGACTACCCGATCTCGGCGATCGTGCACGACACCCCGCGCTATCCGTTAGGCCCGAGCGTGGTTCCGGGCCGGTACACCGTGCGCCTCACGGCTGGCGGCCGCACGCTGAGCGAACCGCTGGAGGTGCGCATGGACCCGCGCGTGGCGACGCCGCCGGCCGGCCTCGCGCACCAGCTCGCGCTCGCCCTCCGGATCACGAGCGCCATGCACCGCGAATACGCGGCGCTCGCGCAAGTGCGCGCGTTCCGCACGCGGCTGGCATCGTTGCGGAAGAGCCAATCGGATACCGCGAGCGCGAAGTCGAGGATGATGTCCGTCGTCGATGACAGCCTCGCGGCGCTGGCCGGCGAGCGCCGTGCCGGCTCGCCTACCGGAGACGACCTGGTGCGGCTGAACGGCGACCTGCTGGCGGTGCTCGACGTGCTGGAAAGCGCCGACGCCGATCCCACCACGCAGGCCGCGGCGGCCGTGCCCGGGCTGGAGCGCCGCGTCGACGCCGCGCTCGCTCGGTGGCAGCAGATCAAAACCAAGCAGGTGACCGCGCTCGAGGGCAAGCTCGACCGCGGTTCGATCCGCCAGCTCAAGCTACCGGCGGATACGACGCATCACTGAGTGTCGCGCGCTGCGCGCTTTGCCCGGCGTGCGCGCAGCTCCGGATTCACGCGGAACAGCGTGGTGGTGTGTCCGATCACCTGCACCACCTCGGCGTGCGCGGCGCCCGCGAGGTCCGTGGCCACGTCGCGCGCCGCGAGGTTCGCGGTGCGGCCAATGTGGACTTTCACGAGCTCCCGCGAGCGAAACGCGTCCTCGAGCGATTGCACGATCGCGGGCGTGACGCCGCCCGCGCCGACGGAAACCGTCGGATCCAGATGGTTGGCTTCCGCGCGCAGCGCCGCGCGCTCGCGGGAGGAAAGCGCCACCGCGGTCAGTGGCCTGCGGCGGCCGCCGCTTCCTCCACCACCGCCGGCGCGTCGTCAGTTAGGCCGCGCTCCCGCGCCAGCTGCGCGATGCCTTCGTCGATCGTCCGCGAATGGTGCATCGAGCAGAACTTGGGTCCGCACATCGCGCAGAAGTCGGCGCTCTTGAAGTCCTCGGCCGGCAGCGTCTCGTCGTGGTACTCGCGCGCGCGCTCCGGATCGAGCGCCAGCCGGACCTGCTCGTTCCAGTCGAACGCGTACCGCGCGCGAGACAGCGCATCGTCGCGGTCGCGCGCGCCGGCGCGGCCGCGCGCGATGTCGGCCGAGTGCGCCGCGATCTTGTAGGCGATCACACCCTGGCGCACGTCCTCTGCGTTGGGCAACCCCAGGTGCTCCTTGGGCGTGACGTAGCAGAGCATGTCGGCGCCGTACCAGCCGATCATCGCCGCACCGATCGCGCTCGTGATGTGGTCGTAGCCCGGCGCGATGTCCGTCACGAGCGGACCGAGCGTGTAGAACGGCGCCTCGAGACAGATCTCCTTCTGCTTCCGCACGTTCATCTCGATCTGGTGCATCGGGATGTGGCCCGGCCCTTCCACCATCACCTGAACGTCGCGCGCCCAGGCCCGCTTGGTCAGCTCGCCCAGCGTCTCGAGCTCGGCGAACTGCGCCCGGTCGCTCGCGTCGTGCACCGACCCGGGCCGCAGCGAGTCGCCTAACGAAATCGTCACGTCGTACGCGCGCAGGATCTCCAGCAGGTCGTCGTACCGCTCGTACAGCGGGTTCTGCTTGCGGTGGTGCATCATCCAGACTGCGTGCAGCGATCCGCCGCGACTCACGATCCCCGTCACGCGGCCGTACACCAGCGGCAGATGCTCGAGCAAGATCCCGGCGTGGATCGTCATGTAGTCCACGCCCTGCTGCGCCTGGTGCTCGACGACGTCGAGCAGATCGTTCGCGGTCAGCTCCTCGAGCTCCTTCCCCATCAGCACGGCCTGATAGATGGGCACCGTCCCGATCGGCACCGTCGACGCGCCGATGATCGCCTCGCGCACCAGGTCGATGTCCTTCCCCGTCGACAGATCCATCACGGTGTCCGCGCCGTAGCGCACCGCGAGACGCAGCTTCTCGAGCTCTTCGTCGATCGACGATGTCACGGCGGAGTTGCCGATGTTCGCATTGATCTTCACGCTCGCGACCTTCCCGATGGCCATGGGCTCGAGCCTGCCGGCGAGATGCCTAACGTTCGCCGGAATGATCAACCGGCCGCGCGCCACCTCGCTCCGCACGGTCTCGACGTCCAACCCTTCGCGCCGAGCCACCACCCGCATCGCGTCGGTGATCTCGCCGTTCCGCGCCGCGGCCATTTGCGTGCTGTACGAACTCATGTCGGTCTCCAGACGTCTGATTTATTGAACTTAGATCGCCGATGAACCGAGGGAAGCGACGTGCGTCGATTCCCCATCCGGCGTGCGCGCCCTAAAAGTCTTCCCAGGCAAACCCGCTCATGACGTACGTCAGTCGCTTCTTCGCCAGGTCGAGCCGGAGCAGCACCGTTCCGCCCGTCAGCTCCCCTCGACCGATCGCGGACACGTCATCGATGCCGTCCCCATCCACGTCGAGCGCGCG
>DAHUXU010000528.1 GCA_027307005.1 Gemmatimonadota bacterium | reverse complement strand
CGCCGCCGGGCAGCGACCAGTAACGCCGGCGATCAGGCGGCAGGACTGCATCGAAGAACTCCGGCAAGTCGGCGAGCACGATGCCGCGCTCGACCAACGCGTCGAGGAACTCGGACGGCTCGAGGCGCGCGTCGATGCTCGGATCATCGGCGGCGGGGCACGCGCCGACGTACGTGATGCGGACGTCGCGGTGGGCGAGCGCCGCGCGGAGGTATCGCGCCGCGGCGACCGGCGGCGCGGCCAGCACGATCATGTGCGGGAGGAGCTCAGATCCGGCGCGCGTTAGGCGATCGACCACGTGCGGGCACGACGACAGGATGGCGGCATCGAGCTCGTGCGCGGCGAGGAACCGGAGGCAGCCTTCGGCCACCAGCTCGTCGCCCCAGGTCGCCGGAAACGCCATGTCATAGCCTAACGCTCGGCAGGCGTGTGCTAACTGCACCGATGTCGCCGGCAACGCCGCGAGCACGGCGTCGGCGCCGAGGATCACAACCGATGCGGGGCTGGCTTCGGAGGCTTGCTGGCGCGACATTGGTTGAATGGTTTGCGAGAAATTAGGTCTGTCTAATATTCGCTCGTTCAGTTCGCTGCGCCAAGCCACGGCCCATTCATTGCGGACTCCGGACGTCAAGGCGCGTTGCGCCGATGCTGCAGGAGCATTGGCGTGGGCGGAGCGTGACTTCCAGGTCAAAGCTGTGAGCGACGTGACGGCTGTACACATGAAAGAAATCACACGTTTGTCACGCGAGCAACGGGAAGCGATCGCCAAGTATGGCGCTCGCACGTTTTGGCCCGCTGGGTTCGCGATTTACGAGCAGGGGGCGTTGGCGGACGGCGTTTTCATCGTCGTGCGCGGCCAGGTTGCGCTCAGAAATCCAGTGGCCTCTGGTCGGAGCTTCGTGCCGTGGGTGGCGACTCCAGGTGAGACGTTCGGGGGCGAGGGGCTGGAGTCGGACGCGCACTACGCGAGTCAAGCGCGTGCGGAAGACGAGACAGAGACGTTGCACCTGAGCACAGCGCGGTTCAGCGCGCTGATGCGCGAGCAGCCCGTGCATGCGTTAGCGCTGGTGCGACAGCTGATGGCCGAGCGCACCGAGATCCTCGACAAATTCGGTCAGTATGCGACACTGACGGTGGAGCAGCGTCTGGTCGCGGCACTGGTGCGCATGGCACAGAGCCGTGACACGCCGGCGGACGCGATCGCGCAGGAGAGCATCGTCGTTTCGCGGCGTCTGTTGGGCGAGCTGGTCGGCGCGACGCGCGAATCGATCTCGCTGGTGTTAGGCAGGCTGTCGTCTGAAGGCCTCATTCAGCGGGCCGGGAACGGTCTGGTGATCGCCGATCTGGACGGGCTCGTGGGCCGGATGTCGCGCCAGGGCGCGGTCCGTCCGACGATCGCGCTCTACGATGAACGTGCAGCCAGCGGGGCGGACATCAGGGAGTGATCCCGTACGTCCTGCTCGCGATCGTGGTGCTGGCCGCCGTGGCGCGCGCTGCGTCGCGGCGGCGTGTCGAGCGCGCGGTGGCCGCGCGCCTTCCGTTAGGCACTGACGGAATCATTCCCGGTGCCGGCCCGATCGACCTGCCGGTGCCCGGAGCGCGCGACGCGGTGCTCCTCATTCACGGCTTCGGGGATTCGCCGGACACGCTGCGATTTCTCGCCGCCGATCTGCACGCCCGCGGGCTCCCCGTGTATGCGCCGCTCCTGCCGGGACACGGGCGCACGCTGGAAGCGTTCAGAACGTCCGCCGGCGGATCCTGGTTGAACGCGGCGCGCGACGCGTATGCGAACGCCGCGTCGCGGTACGAGCGGGTCGGTGTCGTGGGGCTCTCCATGGGCGGCGCACTCGCGGTGCTCGTCGCGGCGGACCAGCCGCAGGTGGCGGCCGTGGCGCTGCTCGCGCCGTACATCATCCCGCCGCGCAGCCTGCGCTGGGTCGCGCGCGGGGCGACGGCGGCCGGTCTGGTGATGCCCTACGTTGGCCGGGGCGCGAGCAACCCGCGGTCCATTCGCGACCCGGAGGAGCGCGCGCATTCGTTAGGTTACGGAGCGTCGACGCCCCGGTTGCTGGCCGAGCTCGAGGCGCTGGCGACGGAAGCGCGCGGCGCGCTGGGACGGGTGCGGGCGCCGACGCTCTACGTCCAATCGCGCGAGGACAACCGCCTAACGCAAGCCGCGGCCGAGGCCACGTTCGCCGCGATCGGCGCGCCGGTGAAGCGCCTGGAATGGGTGACCGGCAGCGGCCACGTGATCACCGTCGATTACGCCCGCGGGCGCGTCGGCGAGCTGGTCACGTCGTGGATGGCCGGGTATCTGCGCGCAGGCTCCAGCGCAGAGCTGCGGTCCTAACGCAAGGTCACCGGACGGCGTCGAGTCGCTCGGCGCTCTCCCAGGCGAGGCGGAGATCCGCGTCGGTTGCCGCCGATTTCAGTTCTTCGACAACGACGGCGCGACGGAGGTGCCCGAGGTCGTCGCGAAAGAAGGCGAAGAGCCTGCGCTCGCGCTCGCTTCCGCGCCGCATCAGTTGAGCGCGCTCGTGTTGAAACTCGACGGTCCAGAGCGCGCCGTCGGGCATGCGCACGTGTCGAGCGGGCTGTAGTACGTCGGCCATGTGCGGAGGATGCGGCTCGGCCGCGGCCATAGCAACGCCGTGACCGCGACCGGTGCGTCCGATATATTAGCCGCTCGACCGTTCACTTCAGCAAGCGAGGAGATGTGCGCACCATGACTTGGTCACTGATCGCGCTCGCGTTTCTGGCGACGGCGTGCGCGAAGTCGAGCGATGCCAGCAAGGCCGTCGATTCAACGAGCACGCCCGCGGCAAGCGCTGCGGCCGATACGTCAAAGGCGGGCATGTCCGGCATGGCGGATTCGGACAAGGCGGCGCAGGGCTCCGGTGTTCCGGCTGGATTCCAGGCGGTGACGGATCATGCGGACGCCAGCATGTCCAACGCGAAGTACACGGCGAACGGGGACAAGTGGGAAGTGCAGACGGGACCCGCGCACATCCTCTACGCCGCCAAGGACACCGGCTCGGGCATCTACGCAGTGACCGGGACCATTCAGCAGCTCGAGAAGCCCAAGCACCCGGAGGCGTACGGCATTTTCTTCGGCGGCCAGCATCTGGATGACCGCGCCCAACAGACGTACGGGTATTTCCTGGTGCGCGGGACCGGTCAGTTCCTGATCAAGCGTCGCGATGGTGCGAAGACGACGTCCGTTGTGGACTGGACGGCGAACCCGAACGTGCCCAAGGAAGATGCGTCGGGGAAGGCAACGTACACGCTCAAAGTGCACTTCGCGAAAGACACCGCCCATTTCCTGGTGAACGACAAGCTGGTGGATGCGATCCCACGGAGCAAACTGCCCACTGAGGGCATCGCGGGATTGCGGATCAACCACAACCTGCACGTGCTGGTGTCGCCGGTCACGATCGAACGGTAGCCGGCGAGGGGGCGCGTGGGCGGCCGGCGCCGCTCACGCGCCGCGAGCAGGCAGGCGCCTGGTCTCGCCTAACGACAGGATCCAGAGGCGAGCAGCGTCGAACCCGGAGCCGCCCCAGGCCGATTGCGCGCGCCGGGGCGGTTCGTCCATCGGTTCATCGGCGAGCGTGAAGGCGCCCCAATGCACGGCGAGCGCGACGGGCGGCGGGCAGCCCGGATGCACCGCCGCAATGTCGGCGTACGCGCGAACGGCTTCTTCCGGATTCACGTGCACGGGTCGCATGAACCAGCGAGGCTCGTACGCCCCGATCGGCAGCATGCACAGGTCGAAGGGCCCTTCGCGCCGCGCGATCTCGCCGAACTCGGGATGGTACGCGGTGTCGCCGGCAAAGTAGATCGAATGGGCGGCGGCCCGGAGCGTGAATCCACACCAGAGCGATTGCATGCGATCGAACGGCGTTCGTCCGCTGCCGTGCTGCGCGGGCACGCACGCGATGCGCACGCCGCCATCATCGACGGCGTGCCACCAGTCCAGCTCGGTGACCGCGCGGGCGCCCCAGCGCCTAACGTATCGCGCGACGCCGAGTGGCGTGAACCAGCGGGCGGCGGGGTGGCGACGCGCGAGGGCGCGCACCGATGCGGCGTCGAGGTGGTCGTAGTGGTCGTGCGAGATGAGGACGATGTCGATCGGCGGCAGCGCGTCGAGCGACAGGCCCGGCTCCGTTAGGCGCGCCGGGCCGGCCCAGCGCAGCGGCGACGCGCGCCGGCTCCACATCGGGTCGGTGAGCACGTTGAGCGTCCCGACCTGGAGCAGCACCGTGGAATGGCCGATCCACGTCGCGGCGAGCGTGTCCCGCGCGCCGCGCGGCGCGTCGATGGCCGGCGGCACCCGGCCCGGCAGCAACGGCGCCGGCCGCGGTTCCGTGCCGCGCGTGCGCCGCCACCGCAGCACGTCGCGGAAGGTGGGCGGCTCTGCGTTAGGCCATGGATTCCTGAAGCGGCCGTCGGGCGCAACGTGCGGCGATGTGTCCGACGGCACGCGCGCCGGCGACCCGTCAGCCACGTCGCGCGGCAGCGAGATTCTCGTGCAGGTGACGAACAGACTTCGTCCCGACGAGCGCCGCCGTGACCATGGGCAGCGAGCGCACGAACCCGATGGCCCGCTGGGCGTCGGTCGAAAACCCGGGCAGCGCCTCGTGCACCGTGGCCGGCAGATGGTGTGCGAGCTTGCCCTGCAGGAGCGACGCGCTGGCGATGACGGCCACGCCCAACTCCGCCGCCGCCTCCAACACCGGCACGGTATGCGCGCCTAACTGTTGCGTCGGCAGCCGCACCGCCTCGGTGAGCGCGAGGTTGAGCGGGAGCTGCACGGCGGCGAAGTGGTGGCGGTCGCCGCAGATGTCGCGGGCGATGGACACGATGTCGGCGAGATTCAGGTGTCCGCGCGAACCCGGCGCCGCACGCAGGCCGTTCCAGGTGGCGCAGCCGTAGGCGCCGATCGCGCCCGCGTCGCACTGCTGCTCGAGCATCTCGAACGCCGCACGAAGACGCGTCGCCAGTTGGGCAGGCGTGATTGCGTCGAGCTGTTGTTCCGGGTTGTGCACGTAGTACAGATCGATCGTGTCGAGGCCGAGGTTCGTGCGGCTGCGCTCGATCTGCGCGGCGAGAAACGTCGGTGCGATGCAGTGCGCGCCACCGACGACGTCCTCGGGGCGCGCCAGGCCTGTCGCGAAGTACTCGCGCTCGACGTACGCCTGATATTCCTCGCGGCTGGCCGGGGGCACGTCGTCCAGCGGAATGTAGCCGCCCTTGGTGCACACGACGATCTCGTCGCGGGCAGCGGTGCGCTCCCGAACAGCGCGCGAGAGCGCGCGGCTCACCGCGCGCTCCGATCGCTGGCAGCGGTAGTTGATGGCCGTGTCGATGAGCGACAGCCCGGACGCGACCGCGAAGTGGGCGGATTCGGCGTAGTCGCGATCGTCGTCTGCAGTGCACTCGCCGAGGTAGGTGCCCAGTCCGATGGAGGAGACGCGGAGTTGGGCGGCGGTGAAGGGGCGGAAGTAGTCGGCCGCGAACCGCGCCGCGTGACGCTCGGCGAATCGCGACGTGCCGGCAGCGGTCGCTCGCCCCGCGATGGCAGCGCCCGGCGGGCGCGACGGCGCCGGTCGGCGCGGGGTTTTGGTCACAGTTCGACGCTACGCTGCGTCGGACGTGGTGGCAAGAAGGCGGGAGGCGTTACGGGAGGTGGGCTCACGAGTCGAGTGATGGCGGCCGGAGTCAGCTGGTTCGAATGTTGGCAGTGAGCGCCGTAGCGCTTACATTCCCTTAGGAGTTCCGGCCTCAGTCGGGTTCCACGCGGGCCGGGTCGACGCCGTACCGCCCTGTCGCACGAAGCGACATCGTCACTACTCCTCAGCAGGAGTGCCCAGAAGCATGCCAGGGTTCGCGGCTTTGGCTTCCCATTGGTGGAAGCCCGTTCTCTTTATCATCCTCGCGGGTCACGTCACGAATGTGTGTGTGACTCTCTTTCTGCACCGTTCGCAGACGCATCGCGGCGTGACGTTCAGCAAGGTCGCGGAAGTGCCGATGCGAATCTGGCTGTGGCTTTCGACGTCGATCGTGACGAAGGAGTGGGTCGCTTGCCATCGCAAGCACCACGCATTCGCCGATCGCGAAGGCGACCCCCACAGTCCGCTGCTCGAAGGACTGCGCAATATCATCATCAAGGGCGCCTTTTACTATCGGAAGGCCATCAAGCAGCCCGGGATGCTCGAGAAGTACGGCAAGGGCACGACCAACGACTGGCTCGAGCAGCACGTGCTTGCGCGGCTGCCGTGGTTGGGCATCGTGCTGATGCTCGGCATCGACATCTATCTGTTCGGATTCTTCATTGGACCGTTGGTGTGGGGCGTCCAGATGCTGTGGATTCCATTCTGGGCGGCAGGCATCATCAATGGCGTCGGTCACGCGCTGGGCTATCGCAACTTCAACGTGAAGGACGAGAGCCGAAACATTTCGCCGATCGCCATCTGGTTGGGCGGCGAAGAGCTGCACAACAACCACCACGCGGATCCGCATTCGGCGAAGTTCAAGGCGAGGTGGTACGAGTTCGACGTGGGCTGGGCATACATTCGTGTGCTCCAGTGGCTGCGGCTGGCGAAAGTCATGTACGCGCGCGCCTAGCGGTTCCGGACGGCAGCGAGCGTTCCTCGAGAGGGCACGTCGCCGACTAGAATCGGCTATCTTTCCCAAGACTCTCTCGAGGCACTGATCAATGGACATCACGTGCACCCGCTGTGGCAGCACGCGCGCGGGGGGCGGTTTCGAGCGTCCGCCGTTCCCGGGCGCCATCGGCACGCGCATTCAGGCTGAGATCTGCACCGAATGTTGGGCGCAATGGCTGAAGCAGCAGACGATGCTGATCAACCACTACGGGTTGAATCTCATGGATCCGCAGGCTCGCACCTTCCTCACGCGCAACATGGAAGGTTTTCTGTTCAAGAGCGACGCGCAGCAGTCCGTAGACACGAGCAAGCAAGGAACGATCGCTTGGTGATCGCGCGGCGCGGGCGGGCCGCGTGGGCGGTGATCGCTTTCGCGTGCGCCGCGTGCGCCACGGCCAAGCCCGCGCCGGGGACGCTCGCGCCACGCCAGTCGGTCGCGCTGGCGTGCAGCTCCCAACACACATCAGACGGGTGGGTGAACTGCGCGCTCGCGCACATGACGCTGCGCGACAAAGTGGCGCAGATGGTGTGGCCGCAGTTGTATGGCGACTACGTGTCGGGCGACGCGCCTGCCTGGCGACGGCTGAGCAGCTTGGTCCGCGAGCAGCACGTGGGCGGCCTGATCATGTCGATCGGCTCTCCGCTCGAGATTGCCGCCAAGCTCAATGCACTGCAATCGATGAGCGATCTGCCGCTGCTGGTGAGCGCGGACCTCGAGGCCGGCACCGGCTTCCGGGCGCGGGGCGGCTATTTCCTGCCTAACGCAATCGACCTGGGCGGCGCCGTCTGGTTTCCGCCGGAGATGGCGTTGGGCGCGACCGGCGACACGACGCTGGCGCGCGAGCAAGGCCGCGCTACCGCAACGGAAGGGCGCGCGATCGGCATCACCATCGATTTCTCGCCGGTGCTCGACGTGAACAACAATCCGGCGAACCCGGTCATCAACACCCGCTCGTTCGGCGAAGTGCCGGAATCCGTGGCGGCGATGGGCGTCGCGTACATGCACGGCATCGAGGCCGGCGGGATGATTCCGACCGGCAAGCACTTTCCCGGACACGGCGATACCGGGGTCAACTCCCATCTCGCTCTGCCGGTCGTAAACGCATCGCGTGCGCGGCTCGACACGGTCGAGTTGGTGCCGTTTCGCGCGGCGATCAACGCCGGTGTGGGCGCGATCATGACGTTCCACGGCGCGATGCCGTCGCTCGACTCCAGCGGCGTACCTGGGACGCTGTCGCCGCTCGTGCTCACTGGGTTGCTTCGCGACCAGCTCCACTTCAAGGGACTGATCGTGACCGACGCGATGGACATGCGCGGCGTGCTCGACTTGTTCGGAGCGCCGGAGGCGATGCAGCGTGCGGTGGCGGCGGGCGCCGACGTGCTGCTCATGCCCGCTGACGTGCCGCACGCGATCGACGCGGTCGTGCAGGGCGTGGAGAGCGGCCGGTACACGGCGGCGCGGATAGCGGAATCGGCGCGGCGGATTCTGGCGCTCAAGTGGCGCCTTGGGCTGGAGCGCGCTCGACTGGTGAATCTGGACAGCGCCCGCGCGATCGTCGGCGACTCGGCGCACCAGGCATTGGCGGCGCAGATCGCGGAGCGGTCGATCACGCTGGTGAAGGATTCCCTCGGCCAGGTGCCGTTAGGCAGGCTCTCGCGCGGCGCGCGCGTGTTGTCGGTCACCTACGCGCATCGCAGCGATCTGGGCGCGGGGGTCACGTTCGACGCGGAGCTGCGGCGGACATTTCCGTCGTTGCGGAGCGAGTACGTGAATGCGGACGAGGCGTCGCCGGATTACTGGCATCTGCTGTCGGTGGCGGATTCCGCGGACGTGGTGGTGGTGAGCTCGTATCTGGCGGCGGGATCCACGGTGTCGGACCTTTCGGCGCCGCAAGGATTCGTGCAGTTCGTGAACGAGCTGGTGCAGCGCGGTGCGCATCCCGTGGTGGTAGCGCTTGGCAACCCGTACTTGTTGCAGCAAGTGAGCGAGGTACCGGCGTATCTCATCGCGTGGAGTGGCGCGCCAGTGTCGCAGCGGGCCGCTGCACGGGCGTTGATCGGAGCGGCGCCGATCAGCGGTCGACTGCCGATCAGCATTCCGCCACTCGCATCCGTCGGCGCCGGGTTGGCACGAGGGATCGTTACCGCAACGACATCGGCGACGACGCCGTAAGTACGACAGCGGTTCTGCTTGGGTACCGGTTCAGTTTGGGGCGCCCAACGCGCGGCCAGTGGCCGAGCCCAGTGCCGGAGCAGATGCGGGGTGGTGATGCTCACGCCTCTCGGGTCGCGAGCTACGAGTTCGAGCGCGGTACCGGACCACGCACTACCTCTACCCCAGCTTGACGGGGTGCAGCGGCGCGGCTAAAGTCGCGCATCCATCTACGGCGCCCCGCCCCGCGAATTAGTTCTTTCTAGCGAAAAATGACGGCCTTGACATTAGTCGCACTTTGTGACTAATTCGTGACGTCATGCCTGAACGTGCTCCTTCGTCCGGCCGGGGCTCGACGCGCCGGCCGGCTCTGTCCGTGGACATCGTGTCGTTAACGCCGCATGGGCGGCGTCTGACTGCGCTGCTGGTGCGCGCCGACGATCCGCGAGAGAAAGAGCGGTGGGCGCTGCCGCACGATGTGCCCCGCCGCGACGAAACCATCGACGAGGCCGCGGTGCGGATCGAGCGCGCAGCGCTTGGCGCGCCGCCTGGACTGCTCGAACAGCTCGCCGCGTTCGGCGATCGGCGGCGGCATCCGTCGAACGCGCACGTGTCGATCGGGTACATCGCGTTGGTAGCGAGCGGGAGCGACGGGCCGGTTGCAGACCAGGCGGCGTGGTATCCGGTGGATGAGCTGCCGGCGATCGCGCCGAGGCAGCGTTCGATTGTGGAGGCCGCAATGCAGGCGATTCGCGCGCGTCTCGATCAATCTCCGATCGCCTTCCGATTGCTCCCGCCGACGTTCACGTTGAGCCAACTGCAGGAGATCTACGAGCTGCTCTTGGGCCGCCGCTTGCACAAGGCGAGCTTCCGGCGAGCGCTCCACGCGTCGTGGTTGGTCGAGCCGACGGACGAGTGGCGCAGCGAGGGTCGCGGGCGTCCGGCACAACTTTTCCGATATGCGCCTCGCAGGCGGCGCGGGAGCCGGCGCGGGGTGCGGTTCGAGGGCGTGAGCGGGTCACTCGGCGGTTGACGGTGCTCGTGACCGAACCATGACGCGATCGCGACCGGCGCGTGGTTGCCGCCCGCGGATTTTTAGTTGCAAAATGTATCTAAGGACAAAGCAGTCCACCGTAGGATGGAGTCGCGGCGCGTTTCGCTCCGTGATGGCGTCCGCTCACACGCCGTCGGCATCGCCCGGGTGTCCAGGGTCGTGACGACGCAGGCGCGGTCGCTTCGCTCGGCCGATGCATCCGCGTCCAACGGCGCGCCGAACGTCCGGCGGCCGGTCCAACGGCCCAGGCGGCGATGACGCCGCGGCAGCGCGGAGCGGCGCGGCGGTCGGATCTGAATGCCTAACCGAGAGTGGCGGTCCCGGGCCCGGGGCCGCCACTCGTCGCGTCAATGGGCCGTGTCCGGTGCGGCGCCGCGTTTGGCCCGCCGCGCCTGCCACACGAGAAGTCCGCGCGCGACGGCGACGTTGTCCGCTGCGATTTCGTACAAGGTTCGAAACGCCGCCGACTGGGTCGGAGCGCTGATTTCCGCTATCACGGGGGGTGCATGTCCCTCGCGGCGGCGCGAGTCGCTGCGCCGTTCCACCGCGAGGCGGCACGACACGGACGACCCATCGCCGCTCGTGGCCTCGATCGTCACCACGCCGCCGCCCGGCAGCTCACGCAAATAGAGAAACACGGCATCCGATCATCGAAGGACACGTCCTGCGCCGGCATGGCGACTGCCTAACGCTTTACTTTTTACCGGCCGAGGCGCGCGGCTTGCCGCCCGGTGTCGCAATAGCACGGATGACGCTCGCAGAGTTCCCATGCTTGAGTCCCTCGCGCCAGAGATCGCCGTGCTGCTCGACACGCGCCGGCATCGTGCGCACGGTGAACTCGCGCGGGTCGAGCGATTCCACGACCTCATCCCAGGTGAGCGGCGCCGAAACCGTGGCATCTGGTTTCGCGCGCACCGCGTATGCGGCAGCCACGCTCTTGCCGCGTGAGTTCTGTAAACAGTCGACATACACCGTACCGCGCGGCCGGTTCTCGAGAGCCCGCTCCACGGTTGCCTGACGCGGGTGCAGATCCACGACGCGCGCGGCTGCTGCTTTCGCGGTCGCGATCGAATCCTGGTACGACGTCGAGCGCGGCAGTGGGATCGCGATGTGGATGCCGCGCGATCCCGACGTCTTGGGGACGGCGCGGAGACCAAGCTCATCGAGCGCCTCGCGAACCCACAGCGCGACGCGCGCGACCAGCTTGAACGAGGCGCCCGGGCCGGGGTCGAGATCGATGATCGAGTAGTCCGGGTGATCCAAGCTGCCAATGCGCGACATCCAGGGGTCGAGTGAGATGCAGCCGAGCTGCACGAGATGCAGGAGTGTCGGAAGATCGCCGCCGACAAAGCGGCACTGCGGTTCGCCCTGAGCCGCGACATTGTCGACGCGAACGCCGTCCGGCACATCGTCCGGCGCGTTTTGCTGAAAGAATAGTTCGCCGTTCACGCCTTCGGGTGTTCGTTTGAGGACGAGCGGACGGTCGGCAATGGCGGGCAGGATGTATTTGGCGACGCGAACGTAGTACCGCATCACGTCGCCTTTGGTCACACCGGCATCGGGGAAGAAGACTTTGTCGAGGTGCGAGACCTCGATGGACTTGTGGGGAGCCGCTTCGACCGCCGCGGCGCCGCCGGCGCTTTCTATGCGTTCGAGGGCGGAGATGATGGCAGCGTTGGGCGCCGGCCGTCGAGGCAGGCGACGCGTCGGGACGCGCGTTCGAACCGTGCGGGGACGGCGAGCAGGCATGCGGACTCCGACGGTGAAGCGGTGTGCACGGCCATGCGTAGCATCACGGGATGCCATGCACAAGATGTGCTAACGCTGCTAACAAAAAAGCTCCGGCAGCGCAGCCGGAGCTTTTTCGAATGGGGTGCGTGAGAGCGGGATCAGAGCTTCTGCACCTCAGCTGCTTGGGGGCCCTTCTGGCCTTGCACGATTTCGAACTCGACCTGGTCGCCTTCAGCCAGCGACTTGAAGCCGTTGCCCTGGATCGCGCTGAAATGGACGAACACATCGGGGCCGCCTTCACGCGAGATGAAGCCGTACCCTTTTGCGTCGTTGAACCACTTCACGGTGCCCGTGATGCGAGACATGGTACCTTACCTCTCCCCCTAAAGGGGTGAAACTGTGATGCGAGATCCCGCTCGAGAGACTGGAATCAGCGAATGATTCCAAGCGCCTGCCCAACGTGATCGTAGGACGAGCCGCAATTTAAACATCCGGATTTTCGGATGCCACGGCGGCTAGGGGTCGAATACTTCATGAATCGGGCCACTCCTGACGGCGATGCAGCGCGATGTAGGTCGAGACGTCTCTGCGTCCCCGACAGTGGCGACGCAGCTTGATGGGCCGAACGAATCGTGCGGACGAGCTTACGCGGCGCCGGCGATGTATCGCGCGATTCGACCGCAGTTGGCACACCGCAGCGTCACGTGCGAGCGCGGTGGAGGAGGAGTGGAATCCGGGTCACGCACGATGTCGCCAGAGCAAGAGGGGCAACTGAGCGGCATTCCGTTTCGATCGTGCGAGATGAGCTGAAGAGCCTGGGCGGGGTTGTACGTGGCCGGTCGTGGCTTGCGCATTGAGTCCTCCAGAGTGACACACAGCGGTGTCCGTCGGCCAAGGCGGACGCCGATCGAGCACGGGTTGCGGGGCAACCCGTTCACCTCCTCGTCTCACAAAGTAGAAACGCTCTTCGGCGCGAGAACGTTGTCGCGCCACCGGACTGCAGGAGGGGCAACCTGGGCGCGCGCCATTAGGAATCGGCAATGCGCGCTGCACATCGATCCTACCGTGTCGGAGCAGAGAAGTTCCGACGCACTTACTCGACTCCATAAACGTATCCTGCTCTCAGCAAATTAGCCGGTTATACGCCGCTCGATCCATCAGCTCACATAGACGATCTCGCCTTCGTCATCGATGCCGAGCTCTTGCTGCATACCGCAGACGCCGCAGATTTTCACCGCGTGCCAGGCTTCGCCGAGCTCGTCGCGCATGGCGGCAGGGGCCGGTTTGACCGTGAGCTTCTTGTAGCTGTATTCGCCGCAATTCTCACAGGCGTGCGCTCTGGCGATTCGCTCGGCGCGATCGCGTGAGATTTTTGCCAAGCGCTACTCCTTTGGTGCCGGCGGCGATTGCGGAGGAATGACGGTCGGTGTGATAGCCGGTCGCGATGGCGCAGGCGCTGGCGGTGTCGAGTCCGGCGCCGATGACCCGCGTTCGCCGCGGCCGGTGCGCGCCATGAGCTCCCGCAGTCCGCCCAACGCGCCCATGACGCCCGCAGCTTCGGCCGGCAAGAAGATCGTGGACCCTTTTCCTTGCGTGAGGGCGGGCAGCGCTTCGAGGTATTTGAGTCCGAGCAAGTACAACGCGACATCACTGCTCGGCATTGCCATGCCGATGCGTTGAATGGCCTGCGCTTCGGCATCGGCCATGACTAACCGGGCCTGCGCCAGGCCCTTCGCCCGCAGCACGGCCGCTTCCGATTCGCCTTGCGCGCGGCTCACCTGCGACTGTTGGACGCCCTCCGCCTCGAGTATCGCGGCGCGCTTCGATGCCTCGGCATTCGTGACGGCAGCGCGACGCTCGCGTTCGGCGCGCATCTGCAGCTCCATGGACTGCTGAATGTCGCGCGGCGGCTCGATGGCTTGGAGCTCGACGCGCGTGACGTCGACGCCCCAGCCGATCGATGCTTCCTCGATGATCTCGCGCATGCGCTTATTGATCTGGTCGCGGCTGGCGAGGGTGCTGTCGAGCTCCATCTCACCGACGATGTTGCGCAGCGTCGTCCGCGTCAGCGTCTCGAGCGCAAACGGCAGGTTCTGGACCGCGTACGTGGCTTTCTGCGGATCGGCGATGCGGTAATACAGGACGGCATCGATGTCGATGGTCACATTGTCCTTCGTGATCACCGGTTGGCTCGGAAAATTGAGCACTTGCTCGCGCAGATCGATGCGCGTGGTGGATCCCGAGATGAGTCGCTTGGCGCCGCTCGGGTCGCTCATGGCGTAGCGCACGTCGATCGCGCGCGGGCGCTCGACGAACGGCAGCAGGATGTTGAGGCCGGAGCGCGCGATGCGATTGAAACGGCCTAACCGCTCGATCACCATCACCTCCGCCTGCCCCACCACGCGGAAGATGCGAGTGGCGCCGTAGAGCGCGATCACGACGATAAGGGCGATCACGATGGCAGTCATCGAAGACTCCGGTCGAGAAATGGCGAGCGAGAATGCTCAGCGGGCGGCGTTCGCTTGAGCCCAGCGTGCAATGAAGATGTTCGTTTCGTGCGGGTCCGGCGCGTTGCGGCTCGACGCCCAAACCAGAAAGCGTCCATCCGGGCTGAACTGCGGGAAACCATCAAAGCCCGGATCGGTGGTGATTTGCTCCAGCGCCGATCCGTCGATGTTGACGAGATACAAGTCGAAATTGCCGCTGTGCGGGTTCTTGTAGTTGGATGAGAAGATGATCCGACGCCCGTCGGGTGTGAAATATGGCGCGAAGTTGGCGCCGCCCAAGTGGGTGATTTGATGCTGACCGGAGCCATCGGCGTTCATCACCCAGAGCTCCATCTTGTTCGGTCTGACGATGCGTTGGGCGAGCAGCGCCCGATATTCGGCCAGCTCCGTCGAATCGGTCGGGTGGTTGGCGCGATAGACGATTTTCGTTCCGTCGGGCGAGAAGAACGCGCCGCCGTCATAGCCGGGCGTATCGGTGAGACGCCGCACGTGCGTGCCGTCGACGTCCATCGCATAGAGATCCAGGTCGCCATCCTTGAGCGACGTGACCACGATGGTCCGGCCGTCGGGCGACAACGTGCCTTCGGCGGTGTAGACGCCGTAGTTCGTTAGGCGCTGGAGATTGGAGCCGTCGGCGTTGGCGGTGTAGATGTCGAACGGGTCGAGTCCCCACACGTAGCCTTTGGATGGATCCGGCCTGGGCGGGCAGGCGGTGTCCGCCGCGTGCGTCGACGCGAAGAAAATGCGCTTGTCGTATGCGAAGAAATAGCCGCACGTCGTCTTGCCGGTGCCGTTCGACACGCGATGCACGCCGGAGCCGTCGACGTTCATGATGTACTGCTGATCGCAGCTCCGCCCGTCGCGTGTGGACTGGAAGATCAGCTGCTTTCCGTCGTGGCTGAAATACGCTTCGGCGTTCGCGCCGCCATGCGTGAGCTGGCGGATGTCCGCGAGGCGCGGCTCGTTCGCGACCGGCGCTGCCGGCGCCACGTTGGCGTTGGGCGCGGGATGCCCACATGCGACCGCGGCCACGAGCGTGGCCGCGGCGACTCTGTACGGGGCTCTCATGCCCCCAAACTTACTGCTTTACTGGCGGGCTCGCTCCCTGGGCCAGTGAGAACAGGTCCTTCTGCGTGCCGCCCTTGCGCAGGAGCTCCATCGCACGCTGCAACTGCTTGTCGTCCGGAATCTCGCGACGGAACTCGGTCGAATCGCCAAACGCGAGCTCGGCGACCTGATTGCCGATCCACCGATTGATCAGCGGTGCGGCAGAATCGTATTGCGCGCGATCGACCGTGATCTTGGCCGCCTGAAGCCGGCGATAGAACTCATCACGCCATTCGGGTTTCACCGTGAACTTCGGCGAAACCTGTCCCTTGAGCTGCAGCGCATAGCTGTACAACACGCCGCGCACCGCGGGATACTTGGGCGCGATCGCCTTGAAGAACGTCTGCTCCGGCGTCGTGATCGTGTCGTCCGCGATGATGACGTCCGGCGTGATGCCGCCGCCACCGTACACAATGCGACCTGCGTCGCTGCGGTATGCCGGGCGATTCTGCTTCACAGATTCCTTCTCGAGCGAGTCTGGCGGAGCCTCGCTCGCGTTCGCTTGGAGATCGTCCGGGTTTGCCGGCTTCCGATTCTTCTGGATCGAGCGGCCGCTCGGCGTATACCACTTGCCGGTGGTGAGCTTGAGCGCCCAGCCGCCGTCGATCGGGAAGACGGTTTGCACAAGCCCTTTGCCGAATGACGTCGTGCCGACCACCAGCGCACGGTCATGGTCCTGGAGTGCTCCGGTCACAATTTCAGCAGCCGACGCGGAGTAACCGTCGACCATGACTACGAGGGGCAGGTTCTGAATGTGCTCATCGTCGTGCGCGGTGTAGACCTGCGGCGCACCCTGGCGCATGCGAACGCTTGCGATCTGTTGCCCGCTCTTGAGGAAGAGATCGGCGACCTGGAGGCCCTGATCGAGGATGCCACCCGGGTTGTTGCGGAGGTCGAGCACGATCGATTTTGCGCCTTGCTTGACGAGATTGTTGACCGCGCTCTGGAGCTCGTCGGCTGCGTCTTCGTTGAACGTCTGGAGCGGGATATACGCGATCTTGTCGTTGAGCATCAGCGCATAGGGCACTGCGGGGACGTGAATCTCGGCGCGCGTGAACGTGTAGTCGATCGGCTCGCTCACGCCGGGCCGCGAGAAGCGCACTTTGACTTGCGTGCCCACGGTGCCGATCAACACGTCGGACACCTGCTGCGACGACCATCCGCGCGTTGACGCGGTGTCGATGCCGAGGATGTGATCGCCGTCCTGAACACCCGCTGATTGTGCGGGACTGTGCGAGAACACGTGAACGACGACGATTTGCCCGTCTTGATTCTCGATCTGCATTCCGATGCCGCCGTAGCGGCCCGTGGACTGCGTCGAGAATCGTTTCAGTTCGGTAGGTGAGAAAAGCTCCGAGTACGGATCGTGGAGCTGCGTCACCAAGCCACGTGCTGCTTTCTCGTAGAGCGCGGATGCGTCGACCGTATCGACGAATCGATCGGATACGAGCGACATGACTTGGTCGAACACGCGCGCGCCGTCATGCGCCGCGCGCTCCCGAATGGAGAACCCGCCAATGGCGACGGGGAGGAGCAGGGCGCCGACGACGACGGTCACCCGGAGTCGACGAGTCATTGGACCATCCCGGTGGAGGGAAAGACACGTCGGACATCCGACGCATCTGCTCTAAAGGATACGACTCAGGGGCGCGAAGTGTTCCTCGCGCCCCTCCCTCCGCTCCGCACCGGTCATGCCGTGCCGAACGGTGATCCCCCTCCCGCTGCCCCTCCCCCTCCGTTTCCGCCCGCTTCGTTCCCGGTGGTGAGCAACTGCTTCCACGTGAGCTCCGGTCCTTTGCGAAAGCCCTTCTGGGTGATTTTCACGCCTTCGGGGGAGATCGCGACCATGTATGCTTGTCCCTCGATCTCGATCTCACGCTTGAGCGTTTTCTCCAGCTTGGTCGCCATGTGTTGCTCTCCGTGGAAGTCAGGGAAGTCAGGATGGAAACGAGTGGTGACGTCCTTCACGGCCGTGCATCAGGTCGCCCGCGCCGACAAAACATAATCGACAAACCATTCGCGTCGGTGCTGGCGTACCGCGACATCGCGGACCAGACCTGCAGCCAACAGCATCTCATGGGCCGGTTGGAGCACTCGCTGCAGGTGCGACGGGTATCGTTGGGCGAGCGGAATCCGTTCGGCAAGCTCTGCAAGACCCACACGCCAGGTCAAATTGCCCTCCTCACGCGCCACCTCCATCAATCGGTACAGGCGGCGAGCAACTGGCGATGACAGCGATTGGTAGTGCGGAGCCGACAACGATACGACGTGTCCGGCGGCAATGTTGGCGCGAAGGCTGGCGGCTAGCGTAACCACGGCTTCGCCGGGCTCTGCCGCAGCGATGGACGGGAAGAGCGTCAGTTGGTCTCTGTCCAGGATTCGTCGACGCTCGATGAATACCGCGCTCAGCACATTGAAGCGGCTTTCGACCGGCGACCGGGTCGTCGCGTCGTAGTATGCGCCTTGTGATTCGAGTGTGGTGTGATTGAGACGCGCGAGCGCTGAGCGCAGCTGCTCGTACGTTCGACCATCGACGCGACGCCCGATCGATCGGAGAAACGCGTGCAGTGTGAAGCGCACGACTCCATCGGCCGGCGCGCCCATGTCGTGATAGCGATGCCACAGCTCGATGTAGACGTCTTGATCGAACGTGCCCGGCAGTCTGTCGCCGGGACGCGGGAGCACGCGCCACCGACCGCCTGACGGCGGTGCATAGGCGATTGCAGTATCGTCGGCCGAATCGCTGAGTCGGAATAGCGGCAACGCTTCGAGCGAACGGTCGAGCGCGATGATGCGGGTCGTGATTCGTCGTCGCGCCGCGAGGCTCATGCTTTAAGGTAGGGGTAAGCTGGCATCGCGGGCCAGATGAGTCCGACGAGTCGC
>DAHUXU010000626.1 GCA_027307005.1 Gemmatimonadota bacterium | reverse complement strand
TGGAATGATAAGCGGCATCTCCGGCGTGGCCTTGATTACCGTGCGGTTCACTACGTCGTACACCGGAGTGCCGCGTGTCAGGATGGTGCCCGACGCCAGCACCGCACCCTGCCGCACGATCGTGCCTTCATACACGCCGGTGTTGCCGCCCATCAGCACATCGTCCTCGATGATGACGGGGCTGGCGTTGACCGGTTCGAGCACGCCGCCGATTTGGGCCGCGGCGCTCAGATGGACGCGCGCGCCGATCTGTGCGCAGGAGCCAACCAGCGCGTGCGAGTCGATCATCGTGTTGGGCCCGACCCAGGCGCCGACGTTGACGTACATCGGCGGCATGCAAACGACACCTTTGGCGAGGAACGCGCCGCGCCTCACGGTCGACCCACCGGGGACGATGCGGACGCCTTGCGACTGCTGGATCGCCTGCGCCGGATAGAGATGCTTGTCGAAGAAGCGAAACGACGACTTGCCGCCTAACGACATGTCCACGACGTGGCCGACGCGAAAGCCGAGGAGGATCCCCTGCTTGACCCAGGCGACGGCGCGCCAGACGCCGTCGTCGCCGCGCTCGGCCGCGCGCACTTCGCCCCGCTCGAGCGCGCCGAGGAGTGCGGTGACGGCTCGTTCCACGTCATCGATCGGCATGTCGGCGGCGGGTGTCTCGGCGAATTCGCCGATCCGCTGGCGCACGACTGCCAGATCGGGGAACGGCAGCGCATGGCTCATGCGAGCGCCCCCGCGGTCACGAGCGCCGCGCGCACGTCGGGGGCCAACTCGTCGCGGAGCGGGACTAACGGAAGCCGCAGCACGTTGCGGGCGCGTCCGAGCATGGCCAGGGCCGCCTTGACCGGAATCGGGTTCGACTCGATGAAGGCTGCTCGCATCCACGGCGTGAGCTGCTCGTGGAGGGCGCGCGCCGCGGCGAAGTCGCCGGAGCGGCAGCATTCGACCAGTCTCGCCATCGGCTTCGGCGTGGCGTTCGACACCACCGAGACAATCCCATCGCCGCCGGCGGCCATCACCGCGAGCGTGAGCGAGTCGTCGCCCGACAACACCGAGAAACGCTCAGGCCGATCGCGGATGATGTCCATGATCTGGCCGAGATTCCCCGAGGCTTCTTTCACCGCGATGATCGAAGGAATCTCCGCCAGCGCGAGCGTGGTGCGCGCCTCGATGTTGCTCCCCGTGCGGCCGGGCACGTTGTACACGATCACCGGCAGGTCGGTGGAGTCGGTGATCGCGCGGAAATGGGCGATGATGCCGCGCTGCGGCGGCTTGTTGTACATCGGGCTCACGTGCAGCAGGTGCGTCGCACCCGCCTTGCGCATCTCGGCGGAAAGCGCGATGGCCTTGTGCGTGTCGTTCGACCCCGCGCCCGCGACGACCGGCACGCGTCCGCGCGCTTGCTCGACCACGATCTCCACCACTCGACGATGCTCGGCGACGGTCATCGTGGCGGCTTCGCCGGTCGATCCGCACGGCACGAGGAAGTGCACGCCTTCGTCGATCTGCCAATCGACCATCGCCCGTAAGGCGGGTTCGTCGATCGCGCCATCGGTGGTGAACGGCGTGGCGAGCGCGGTGCCGCAGCCGAAGAATCGCGTCGCAGGCGTCATGATGATGGTCCCTCGGACAGAAGAAAGTCGCGCATCGTGTACACGCCGCGGCGGCCGACGAGCCAGCGCGCCGCCAGGAGCGCGCCGTGCGCGAACACCCGGCGATCGCGCGCCTCGTGGACCACGCGAATCTGTTCGAAGGCGGCGTCGAGCAGCAGCTCGTGCGTGCCGGGGACGGCGCCGACGCGCACGCTGCTCACTGGAATGTCGCGTCCGAAGGCCGTCGAGGCGAGGCGCTGTAGCGCGAGTGCGGTGCCGGACGGCGCATCGCGTTTGGCCGCGTGGTGCGTCTCGACGATGTGGGCGTCGAACGATTTCGCGCGGCCGGCGAGCCGCGCGGCGCGCTCGGCCACCTGCCAGAAGAGGTTGACGCCGATGGCGAAGTTAGGCGACCACAGCATCGCGCCGTTGCCGGCCAGCACGTCCTCCTCGACTCGGGGCCGCTCGGCATCCCAGCCCGTGGTGCCGGAGACCACCGGGCACCCGGCGCGCACACAGGCGCGCACGTTGGCGGGCGCGGCGCCGCCGGTGGTGAACTCGATGGCGGCGTCGGCGTTGCCCAACGAGCGCGCGGTGATGCCGGCGCCGTCGCGATTTGCGCCGGCATCGATCACGGCGGTGACCGTCCAGCCGTGCGCGTCCGCGAGCTCCTCGACGGCGCGCCCCATCCGGCCGTGGCCGATCAGCGCCAGCCGCGCGGTGCTCACGCGGCCTCCGGGCGGCGGTCGAAGAACTCGCTGTGGAGCGCGCGCATCGCGTCGCCTAACCGATCGGCGTCGATGATGATGGTGAGGTTGATCTCGGTGGCGCTGAGCGAGATCATGTGCACGCGCATGCCGTGGAGGGCGGCCAGCGCGCGCGCCATGGTGGTGCTGTCGCCGCCCAGGCCGGCGCCGACGATCGCGACCACCGCGCGCTGGCGCTCGATCGACACATCGCCTAACGCACGCAGGTCGACGAGCAGCGCGTCCAGCCGCGCGGGATCATCCACGGTGACCGACACCGACACCTCCGACGTGGCCACGACATCCACCGACGTATGGTGGCGCTCGAACACCTCGAACAGGGTGCGCAGAAATCCGGGCGCGAGCAACATCCGCGAGGAGTTGACCCTGATCACCGTGACGTTGCCCTTGCCGGCAATCGCGCTCACGGCGCGGCGGGGCGCGTCGGCGGTGATGCGCGTGCCCCGCCCTTCCGGCCGTCGCGAATTGAAGATGAACACCGGGATGCCGCGTTGCACGGCCGGGGCGATCGTGCTCGGGTGCAGCACTTTCGCGCCGAACGTGGCGAGCTCCGCCGCTTCGTCGAACCGGATCTCCTGGATCAACCGCGCACCGGGCACGATCCGCGGATCGGCGGTCAGCATGCCGTCGACGTCGGTCCAGATCTCGATGGCGTCCGCGCCTAACGCCGCGCCGAGGAGTGCGGCGGTGAAATCACCGCCGCCGCGGCCGATCGTGGTGGTGACGCCGGCCGGCGACCGGCCGATGAACCCGCCCACCACCGGCACGCGACCGTGCGACAGCATCGGTCCCAGCACGCGACGGGCGCTCTCGGTGATCGCGTCGAAATCGGGCACGGCGCGCGTATGCAATTCGTCGGTGACCATCACGTCGCGCGCGTCGACGAGCTCGACGGGCAGATCGTAGCGCCGGAACGCGGCGTGGACGAGCGCCGCCGACAGCAGCTCCCCGTAGGCGGCGATGGCGTCGAGGCTGCGCGGCGTGAGGTGGCCGAGCACCGACAGCGCTTCCGAGAGGCTGGCGAGCTCGTCGCACATCGCGCTCAGCTCGCCCCGCACGTCGTCGCCGTCGCCGCCGCCGCCTAACAGTGCCTCCGCTTCGGCGAGGTGGCGCTCCCGCAGCCCCTCGATGCCGCGCAGCGCGACGATCAACTGCCCCTGCGCCGCCTGCTCGGCGGCGGCGAGCAGTTCGTTGGTCGCGCGCGCGAGCGCGGACACCACGACCACCGGCTGGCGCGGCGCGCGGCTGCGCGTGATGGCCGCGGCGCGGGCGATCGCCGCCGCGTCGGCCACCGACGTGCCGCCGAACTTGACGACGATCACGCGCCGAGGAGTCCGCGCGCCACGAGCAACTCGGCGTTGAGCACCGACGCGCCGGCGGCGCCGCGGATCGTGTTGTGGCCTAACGCGACCAGCCGCAGATCGAGAATCGGGTCGCGGCGGACCCGGCCGATCGTGATCCGCATGCCGGCGCCGGCATCGGCGTCGCGCCGCGGCTGCGGACGGTCGACGTCGCGCGTCACCGCGATCGGCGGCACCGGCGCCGACGGCAGGCCCAGCGAGACGACCGCGCCGCGCCATCCCTCGTAGACGGCCACCGCCGCGTCGGCATCGGCAGATCGTTCCAGCCCGACGGCGAGGCAGACCGTGTGTCCGTGCTCCACCGGCACGCGCGTCACCTGCGCACTGACGACCATCGGCGCCGGCACGACGCCGTCCTCGCCTAACGAACCCAGCAGCTTGAGCGTCTCCGTCTCGATCTTCTCTTCCTCGCCGCCGCCGATGTACGGGATCACGTTGCCGAGGATGTCGAGCGACGGCACGCCGGGATACCCGGCGCCGGACACCGCCTGGAGCGTCGTCACGAACACCGTGGAGACGCCGAATGCCTGATGGAGCGGCGCCAGCGCCATCGCCGCGACCATCGTCGAACAATTCGAGTTCGTGATGATCGCGCCGGACCAACCGCGGCGCGCGCGCTGACGGTCAATGAGCGCGAGGTGATCGGGGTTCACCTCGGGGATGAGCAGCGGAACATCGGGCTCGAGGCGATAGGAGCGCGCGTTGCTCAGCACGAATCGTCCGGCGCGGGCAAACGCGGCTTCCACATCGGCCGCCGCAGCCGCGTCGAGCGCGGAGAAGACGAGGGGCGCGTCGACGCACGCGGGATCGCACGGCGCCACGGGGAGCGATGCGACGCGCGCCGGCATCTCGCCGCCTAACCAGTGGGCCGCCTCGGCGTACGATTTGCCGGCCGAGCGCTCGGACGCGGCGACCGAGCGCACTTCGAACCAGGGATGGTCCTGCAGCAGCCGCACGAACATCTGCCCGACGGCGCCGGTCGCGCCTAACACGGCAACCGGAATGCGCCGGTCTCGCGGCAGCGCGCCCTGGGCAACGCTCGTCACGCCAGGAGCGCGCGCACGATGCGCACATAGGCATCCACGGCGGCGCGCAACTCGCGCACGTCGATGAATTCGCGCGGCGTATGCGCGACGTGGATGGAGCCGGGCCCGAATAACAGCGGCGTACCCCAACGCGGCAACAACGGAATGTCGGTCGTGAACGCGACCGGCGCGGAGCGAAACCCGGGAAGGGTGTGAAAGCGCATCGCCGGAATGTGCGAGCCGTATTGGACCTCTGCACGACCGTCCGCCCATCGTTCGATCATCCGCTTGATGGGCTCGACGTCTCCCACCAGGCGAAACATGAGCTCGCAGTCCGCGCGATCCGGAATGATGTTCGCCTCGGTGCCGCCGCGGAGCGTTCCGATGTTGACCGTCGTGTCGCCCAACACTGGATCGCGCGGCAGGTCGAGCGTACGCAATGTTGGAAGCAGATCGAGCATCGGCTCGATGGCCGAGCGGCCGAGCTCCGGATACGCGGAGTGCGCAGGGATTCCGGAGGTCCTGAGATAAATGCGCAGCGATCCTTTCGCCCCCGACGCGAGCGTGCTCTCCGTCGGCTCGCCATTGATCAGAAAGCGGCTCGTCGCCGGGAGCTGGTTGGCAGCGCGAGCCCCGTCGGATCCCCGCTCTTCGCCGACCACGAACAGCAGGTCGACGCGATGCTCGTCCTCGGCTGCGAGTTGATCGGCAGCCACGAGCATGGCGGCGGCGATGCCCTTCGCATCGCAGGCGCCGCGGCCCTGGAGATGGTCTCCCTCGAGCGTCGGGCGGATGAAGGGCGGGACGGTGTCGAGGTGGGTCGAGAGGGTCACGCCGCCGCCGACGCGAGAGGCCCAAACGTTTCCGCGGCCCTTCGTCACCTCCTGAACGGTGACGTTCCATCCCCGCGCGACGAGCCATCGGGCGACGAAATCGACGGCGCGTCCTTCGTCGCCGGAAGGTGACTCGATTGCCATGAGCTCGGCGGCGAGCGCGACGACGTCGGTCATGGCGCAACAAACTAGTCCGGCGTGCAATGCTATGCTACGGCGCTCTCGTGCACGTGTGATTACGCTGCGGGTGCGACCGATTCACGCTCGGCGATGACGAATTTCTGACATGCGCAAGGGGGCGTTGCGTTGACAGCGGGAGGGGAAGCTCGTATGGTTGCAAGAGCCGAAGAGACGCCGAAGCTAACCAGTAATCAACATTCAGGTTGCACTTGATCTCTATATATCCAACACGTTGGTACTACAGTACTTCCTGATGAATATCAACATAGTTCGCCTAGAAGATGGTTACGTCGCTTTCCGATACCATTTCGTCGTCGTTAGTCCACGTCTGCTGCGCGGCCCGTAAGGCATTGCGTGAGGCACCGCCGTCGCCTGTCGGCGTATCGCAGCGCGCTCGTGTGAGTGCTGCGCTGCCCTCGACGGCGAGCGATTCTCCCTCTGACGGCGCCTCGTGTACGAGGCTCATGCGCATGTGGACGTCAGACGAGCGCTCGTCCAACGGGCGCGTCACGAATCTGTTGCGGTTGTATCTCGTCGAGCGGTTTGAGGCGCACGGTGAGTGCACACATGTGGTGTCGTTGGACGCGAGCGGGTGGCGGTGTACGCGGTCCGACCAGTGCGGTGCGGTACATTTCGCGAGAGCGGAGCACGAGCGGTTGGAGCGTCTGCAGGGAGAATCACCATGATCGTGACGAAACGGATATACGAGCCGGTGGGCGAGCGTGATGGTTATCGGGTGCTGATTGATCGCCTGTGGCCGCGCGGCGTTAGCAAGACCGCGGCGCAGCTGGACGAATGGGCGAAGGCCATTGCGCCGTCGAACGAGCTTCGGCACTGGTACGGCCACGATCCCGCGAAGTGGGAGGAGTTTCAGCGTCGCTATCGGCAGGAGCTCGACAACGCAGAGGCGCAGGCTGTGCTCGAAGCGCTGGCGAAGCGGGCGCGGCGAGGTCGCGTCACGCTGCTCTACTCTACGAAAAGCAGCGAGATCAGCAACGCGCAGGCGCTCGCCCACATCCTCGAGCACGTCGGCAAACGCACCAATGCCGCGGCGCAGCGTTAGGCTACGAACGGTTGAGCCACGACTTCTCGGCGCGGCTGCTCGATGCGCCGCGTGTCGCGTGAAGGAAATCACGGGGAATTTGCGCAACGTGGGGAGAGCGCGGTGCCGCGGCGTGCCGCTCCCGGGGCAATGGGGCCTCGAGATCGGCCGTCGCGGTGCACAGCGACCCGGGGAGACCTTCCATGCACCACACAGCCGGCAGCACCCGCGCAGCACGCCTCGGTCGGTTCGCGTCGTTGTCCGTTCTGCTGTTGGCGGCGACGACGGCCTCGACCGGGCAGCATGAACACATGCTCAAGATCATGAACAGCGGCGAGCACACGATCATCGAGGCGCACATCAGCGGCGTCGATCGCGACACGTGGGGCCCTGATCTGCTCGGCGACAACGCGACGATTGCGCCGGGCGAGACGGAACAATTCACGATCCGGGAAGGCTGCGCCGAGGACATCAAGCTGATCTTCAAGCATTCGATCGTCCGGGTCTCGCGCAACTTCGACACCTGCACGTACGATCTCCGGTCGTCGTATTGATCCGTCGGGACAATCCGCCAGACGTGAACGCGATCAAGGAGACTTTGATGAAAGAGTTGTCGTAGCAGCAAAGCCGGAGCGAATGCGGGAAACGCTCGCTGGCGCGAGCGCTTTCGGCATTCCCTAACGATTCCCCCGAAACCGACGAGCGTCCGGTGTCTTGTGATGCTCTCGGCTTAGCCTCGCACGAGATCATGTGCGCTGGCCGCGTTGATGCCATGCGAAATCGCCGCGGCTTCGCGGACCATTTGATTTGCGTACCCCCACTCATTGTCGTACCAGCTCATGATTTTGAGCAGATCACCGTCAATGACCTTGGTGAGCTGGAGATCGACCACTGACGCGCGCGGATCGCCAATGATGTCCGAGGAGACGAGCGGGTCGGGCGATACGCCGAGCACGCTCACGTAGCGCTCCGTCTCGGATTCTTCGGTGAGGATCTCATTCACTTCCTCGACCGTCGTCTTTCGTGAGGTCACGAATGTGATATCCGCGATTGATCCGACAGCAACCGGTGCGCGAATCGCAAGCCCGTCGAAGAGTCCAACGTATTGAGGCAGCGCGCGCGTCGTCGCCTCGGCAGCACCGGTGGTGGTCGGCACGAGGTTCGCCGCCGCCGCCCGGCCGCGACGGAAATGCTTGTGCGGCCCATCTACCAACGACTGCGACGATGTGTAGGCGTGTACGGTTGTCATCGCCGCCTTTTCGAATCCGATGCGGCGGCCGATTACCTCGACTATCGGAGTAATGCAGTTGGTCGTGCAGCTCGCGCAGGAGATGATGCTGGAGGCGCCACGCGCTTCATTTGCGCCCCGGACGACAGTCTCCACATCGTTGTCTTTCGACGGAGCAGAAAGGAGCACGATGCGTGCACCAGCGCGGATGTGCTTCTCGAGATCAACGCGCCGCGTAAGCGCTCCAGTGCATTCGAACACAAGCTCAACGCCAAGCTCCCTCCACGGGAGCTGCAATGGATCGCGTTCTGTCAGTGTGCGTATCTCGCGGCCCGCGATAACGAGGTTGTCTCCATGGACCTCGACGGGCTTCGCATATCGCCCGTATACCGTATCGAAGCGAAGGAGGTACGCGAGATTGTCGGCATCTACGAGATCGTTCAGCGCGAGCAGCTCGAACGACGGCTCGTCAATTAGCAGTTTCAGAATCGCGCGTCCGATTCGTCCCAGTCCGTTGATCGCCAGTTTGGTGCTCATCTCGCGTTCTCGAGCTCCGCAGCTGGATGCGGATAGAGCTCAAGTTCCGGCGACGCCTCGCCATCTCTAACCGGTTTCATCGCGATCCTTCGCGGTATTCGCGTTCCGCCTGCAGCCAATCGCTCAGTGGGTTTCCCGGCCGATCGCCGCGCTCGAGGTAGATCTCGTATGCACGAGCGCGAATGGCCACATCGGGCTCGATGCGGTCGTGTTGCAGACTCAGGACTTCGCGTGTTCGCGCTGCGACGCCTGCTTCACGCGATGCGCTGCTCACCGACCGACCTTTCTGTGACTTCTTCATGAAGGCTCCTTCGCTCTCGACAACGCGCTCTCAATTCGGTGCTTCAGCTAGCGCAGCAGGTGCTCCACATAGTCGATAGTCGCGGAGCGCAACTGCGGTGTGCATGTCGATGCAGTAGGCACATCCGTTGATCTGCGAGCCCGTGTCCTGACCAGATCGAGCAGCGCCGGTTCGAGTCCGCTCTTCGCGACGTATTGCTCGAGCGCCTGCATGGCGCTCATCGCCCCAGGTGCGACGCGGCCGTACACGATACGCGGCTCCATGCTCACGACTCTCCTCTCTGCGACCGGAACACCTGCAAGGTGCCAGCGCCACGGCCGCGTGAGAATGAGCCGAACATTCGGTCGGATGGTATGACCGTTCCATTGAGGCGATCGAGGCGCGTTGGAGATATTCACGCGGCTCCTGGGCGGGAGCCGGTCGCGAG
>DAHUXU010000506.1 GCA_027307005.1 Gemmatimonadota bacterium | reverse complement strand
AGACGCTGCTCGAATCAGAGCTGTTTGGGCACGTCAAAGGCTCGTTTACCGGCGCGACCAGCGACAAGCCTGGCCTTTTCGAGGAGGCAGATGGTGGCACGTTGTTCCTCGACGAAATCGGCGAGTTGCCCGCATCGCTCCAGGTCAAGCTGCTGCGCGCCCTTCAAGAGGGAGAGGTGCGCCGCGTTGGCGCCAACACCGCCCGCCGCGTCGACGTGCGCGTCATCGCGGCGACGAATCGCGATCTCGCGGCAGATGTGAGCGTCAATCGCTTTCGCGGCGACTTGTACTATCGCATCAACGTCGTGTCGATTCGCCTCCCGCCGCTGCGCGAGCGCCGAGAGGATGTCGCCGAGTTGGCGCTCCACTTCCTGCGGCGCCACAACGCGCGGCTCTCGCTCGACGTTAGGCAAATCGCGCCGGACGCCATGCGCATGCTGACCGCATATGCGTGGCCGGGCAACGTTCGCGAGCTCGAGAACGTGATCGAACGCGCGCTCGTCATGGCGACTGGCCCGAGCATCGAGGCCGCGCATCTCGTCGATCTCACGGACACGATGCGTTCGACGGATAACGCGGTCGTTGAGCCGACGGACCTCTCGGTGAAACGTCAGACCGAACAGCTCGAACGCGGGCTGATTCAGCGCGCGTTGCAGCAGACGCGCGGCAACCGGACACGCGCTGCGCAACTCCTCGAGCTCTCGCACCGCGCGCTGCTCTACAAAATTCGAGACTACGGCCTTGGCGATTGATTGGCGGAATCAAGATTCATTGACGATTGTGCGTTGCGACGACGCGCGCCCTTCGTCCTGACCGAATGGGGCCGTGTCTCTCGACTGATGGTTGCGCGATGGGCCCGGCACTGCAGGTCGCTCATGATGCGAGGTACGAATGAAAAGATCTGTTGCAGGCGTGACCCTGATCGAAATGGTGATTGTCTTTGCGTTGATCGGCATCATCACCGCGATCTCGTTGCCGAAGCTCACGAACAGCACCGATGTACTGGCCGTGAGAAGTGCACGTTCGGAAGTGGCCTCGTACGTGAGCCAGGCTCGTGCACTGTCGATTCAGAGCGGTCGCGTCGCGTACTTCGTCCGCAACGGCAACGCGATTCAGCTGGTGGTGACGACCACGAGTGGAGGAAAAAGCCTCTTCGCATCGCAGAATCTGGGCAGCGGAAATGGCGTGACTCTCGCTGCGTCACCGAGTGACACGATTACATTCGATCCCCGCGGGGTGCTCCTGACAGGCGCGTATTCCACTTCCCCGAAAATCCGCGTTTCCCGCAACGGCGTACAAGATTCGGTGTGCGTCGTCGGTTGGGGAAAGGTCTCGGTAAGCCAATGCCAACTCGCACAGTGATCAAGCAGGCTCGGAACAATCGCGGCTTCACCATCGTCGAGGTGCTCGTCGCCATCGTCATCATGGCGATCGGCGTGTTAGGCCTGGCCGGCACCGCCGCCAGCGTCTCGCGCCTCATCGGCGGTGGCGCTCAACAGACGATTGCCGCGAACGTCGCCATCAGCCGCTTCGAACAGATGCGGAGCACCACGTGCGCCAGTGTCACGAGCGGTACCGCTACCACCCGTGGCATGACGGAGCACTGGCACGTGAAAAGCATCGCCGCCAGTGTCGACAGCGTGACCGACTCCGTCACCTACACAGCGGCCGGCGGACGGAAGCCGTCGCCGCTCGTCTTCACGAGTTACGTCAAGTGCTGAACGCTCGCGTCCGGACTGACCGCCGCGCTGCTCGTCGCGGCTTCACGCTCATCGAGCTCATCGTCGCGATCGTGCTGCTGGCGATTGTCGCCGGCGGTATGATGGGAATCATTGTGCGCCAGCAGCGCTTCTACTCTGGTTCCTCGGGCGTGCTCGAAACACGCGGCAGCGTTCGTGACGGCGTCGCGATGCTGACGTCAGATCTGCGCTCGTTGTCGCCGAGCAAAGGCGACATCTACGCGATGGGCCGAACGTTCATCGATTTCCGGTTAGTCACCGGCGCAGCGACCGCTTGCACGATCAGCGTCGATCGCAAATCGGTCACCGTGCCGCCGCTCGTGCTGTCCACGAACACGGGTCTCACATCGTGGATCGCCGCGCCGCAGAATGGCGATTCGGTCTTCGTCTACGACGCCGACACCAGCGTCAATTCGTCCGATGACAAATGGGATCCTGACCAGCTGTCGTCAGCCGCAACCGGATCGGCCAACTGCCCAACGACGAGTGGATTCACCACCACGGCCGGCGAAGCGGGATCGGGATTTCTCATTCCAATCAACACGGCGCTACCGTCCACTGTGTCCGTCGGTGCCGCGATGCGCTTCTTCCGTCGCGCGCGATATCAGTTGTTCCAGGCGTCGGATAACCTCTGGTACCTCGGCTTCTACGATTGCCTGCCGACGCGAACGCCGGCGTGCACGACACTCGAGCCGGTGAGCGGCCCGTATCTGCCGGCCGCCAACAGCGGAACGAGCGGCCTCGAGTTGACCTATTACGACTCCACAGGTGCCGTGACTGCCGACTCGTCGCAGGTGCGGCGCATCGGCATTGTCACTCGCGCGCAGAGTCGAAGCATCATTCACACGCCGGGCCGAGCTCAGGGATTCTACCAGGACTCGCGCTCCGTTTTTCTCGCCGGCCGCACC
>DAHUXU010000501.1 GCA_027307005.1 Gemmatimonadota bacterium | reverse complement strand
GGCGGCGAAGACTTCGCGTACTACATGGAGCGCATCCCTGGCTGCTTCCTGCGCATCGGTGCGCGCGAAGCGGGCGGCGAGCCGATTCCCGCGCACTCGGCGCGGTTCTATGCCGCCGAGGAGAGTCTGTTCATCGGGGCAGCGGTGCTCGCCGAGACGGCCCGGGTTGCATCCCAAGCGATCGCGGCAGGCGCCTAACGATGCCTGACGCGGGCCCGCGGAGGTCCTCCTCGGGCCGCAGCCAGGCCTAACGCTGAACGTACCCGGGCCCGCGCACGATCTCGCCGGGCTTCGCGCCCGTAGACGTGCCGTCCGTCACGACCTCCACGCCGTTCACGAGCACGTGCTCCATCCCCGTCGAGAGCTGGTGCGGATTCTCGTACGTGGCGTGGTCGATGATCGTGTTCGGGTCGAAGACCACGATGTCGGCGTGCATGCCTTCGTGAATCATGCCGCGATCGTGGATCGAGAGGCGCTCGGCCACGGCCCACGTCATTTTCCGGATCGCATCCTCGAGCCGCAGCACGTGCTGCTCGCGCACGAAGCGGCCTAACACGCGCGGATAGTTGCCGTAGGAGCGCGGGTGCGTCATGCCCTGCGCGCTGTCGGGGTCGAGGCCCTCGGCATCCGTCCCGAATTTCATCCACGGCTGCTGAATCTGCATCGCCACGTTGGAATCGGATGCGATGAACAGGATCTGCCCCAGCCGGTTGTGCTCGGCGATGGTGAGGTTGATCAGCGCGTCGGCCCAATCGGTGTGCAGCGCCTGTGCGATGTCCGAGAGGCGCCTGCCCTCGAACTGCTTGAGCGAGTCCTCGTGGAAGCCCAACACTTCGACGTTCGCCGGCGTGGCCCCGAGGCAGAGGTTCTCCCAGCTGCTCTCGACCTGCGTCATGTCCGTCTTGATCTTCGCGCGCGTCGTGGGATCGCCTAACCGCTCGAGCAGCTTGCCGTCGGCGTGCGCCCACGGGGGAATGCAGGACGAGAGGCCGTTCGCCCCCGCCGTGTACGCGTACTGGTCGGCTGCGACGTCCTGCCCGGCGGCGCGCGCCGAGTCGATCTTCGCCACGACCTGCCTGGCCTTGGGCCAGTTGCTCACGCCCGCCGCCTTGAGATGGTAGATCTCGACCGGCACGCCGCCCTCGCGACCGATCGTGAGCGCTTCGTCGACGGCTTCGAGCAGCCGGTCGCCCTCGGAGCGCATGTGGGTGATGTAGACGCCGCCGTAGGGCGCCATGGCCTTGGCTTCTTCCACGAGCTCCTGCGTGGACGCGTAGCTGCCCGGCGGATAGATCAACGCGCTGCCGACGCCGAAGGCCCCGTCCTGCATCGCCCGCCTAACGACAGCGCGCATCGTGTCGAGCTCCGCCGGCGTCGCAGGCCCCTCGGCCATCCCCTTGGCGTACGCGCGCACGGTGGCGGCGCCGATGAACGAGCCGAAATTGACCGACGCTCTGTGGTGCTGCATTTCCTCGAGCCAGTTGCCGAAGCCGTGCGGTCCCTGGAAGCCGGCCATGATCCGTTGTTCGGTGCTGTCGGCGCCGTCGGCGTCGGCATACATCGGGATCACCTTGTCGTTCGTCGGCGCGGGCGTCTCCCCTTCGCCGAAGATCATCGTCGTCACGCCTTGCGTGGTCATGCTGATCACGCGGCTGTCGCCGTTCACGAGCTCGCCCACCGACTGCGCCTGGATGTCGATGAACCCGGGCGCGACCACCATGCCGTGGGCGTCGATGCGCCGCTTGGCGGGTGCGTGCGCGAGCATGCCGGCCGGAGCGACGCGCGCGATGCGCTCGCCGATCACGGCGACGTCGCCGTAGAACCAGGGATTGCCGGTGCCGTCCACGACGCGGCCGCCTTCGATCACGAGGTCGTACGGTCCCTCGAGCGAGGCCGGCGAAGGAGAGGGCGCACCGCCCGCCGAGGCACAGCCGGCGAGCGCGGCTGAGAGCACGAGCAGGGCGCGACGCATGGCGAGTGATCCGTTCACGGTGAACCTGTCCGTTAGGCGCCGGACGCGATCCGGTCGAACGGCACGTTGCCGATCCCGTAGTCGCGCCAATCCTTGTAGTCGAAGTGCCACCATTCTTCCTTGTCGACGGTGAAGCCTTGCATGTCCATGGCGCGGCGCAGCAGCGCGCGCAGCCACCGCTGGCGCGACGTGCCGCCCGGGTAGTCGGGGTAGCTGCGATCCGTCATCTCGTCGTAGCCGCCGGTCATCGTCACCGGCTGGCCCGTCGCGAGATCGTAGAGCGTCAGGTCCACCGCACACCCGCGATTGTGCTTCGAGCCGCTCGACGGATCGGCAACGAACATTTTCTTGTCGTCGGGCGTCGCGTCCCAGAACATCCTGGTCACGAACCACGGGCGGTAGGCATCGTGGATGAGGAGCCCGAACCCGCGGGCGCGCAGCCACGCGCTGGCGCGCACCACGGCCTCGGCGGCCGGACGCTGCATGAATGCGCGCGCTTCCTGGTACAGCGGGGTGCCCATGAAGTTGTTGGACGTGGCGTAGCGGATGTCGAGCTTGATGGTCGTGTCGAGCCGCACCAGCTCGACGAGGTCCGCCGGCCGGAACGTGCCCGTCTCGCGCGGCGGTTGGGCAGCCATTGCTTCCGCTCGGAGCTCGGCCGGCGGGCGGAGCGGCGTGATGCGGAACTGCGAGCCGTCCTCGGGTCCGGTGACGCGCCGGGCGTAGCCCACGCTGCCTAACGTTAGGCTCGTGGCGCGTCCGGTCGGCGACCGCGAGAACGCGACCGCCTCGCCGGCGTAGGCGCCGCGGTCGGGCATGCGAAACGTGCCGGCCGACACCGGTGCGAGCGGATACCGGACGAACCAGTCGGCGAGCAGCTCGAGCGCGCCGTTGCGTTCGAGGACGTACACGGTTCGATAGTCGGGTCCGTATTCGCCGATGAGACCGCGCCAGGCCTCGGCAGCCGGCGCGGGCTCGGGCTCAGCGACGCGGCGGAGTGTGTCTCCGCCGACGACGCTGGCGCTGTCGCCGGCGCGGCGCACGCGCATGCCGAAGGCGAGGCGGCCATCGTCGACGAGCGTGTCGCCCAGCAGTCGAAGGTCGGCGCGCTCGCCTCCGCGGGCGTCCTCCAGGTAGAGATGTCCCAGGCTCTGGAACAGGTCGACGACGCGATCGCCGCCGGCGTACTCGCCGGCGAGGTCGTGGGCGAGCGCGGGCGGGACGTCGCTCGTGGTATCGAGCGGCGGGAGCGCGGCGTGGTTGCGTTGGGCGAGCATGATGCGCAGCGCGAGCGCCGCCACCCGGTTCGTGACGCCGAGGGCCTCATCTTCGGTGGTGATGGCGACGACGCCGAGCTTGTCGTCGGGGAGCGCGGCGATCTCGGAGGTGACGCCGTAGAGGACGCCGTGCTGCACGAGCTCGCGCCGCCGGTCGAGCGTCGTTAGGCGGAAGCCGAGCGTGGTGCGCGCGGTGTCGGCGCCGCGAATGGCGGGCCGCATCGCGGCGTCGAGCGGGCGGGACCCGAGCACGCGGCCGCCGGCGAAGAGCGCGCGCAGCACCTGCGCCAGATCGCCGGCGGTGGTGTAGAGGCCTTCCGCGGGCGCGGCGCCGATGTCGAAGGTCGGCGCCGGGAGGCTGCGCGGATCGTACGTCCACAGGTGGCCCGCGGCCAGCGCCGCGGTGACGGCCGGCGTCCGCGCGAACGCGCTGTGCGACATGCCTAACGGAGACAGCACCGCGCCCCGCACGTAGGTTGCGAACGGCTGTCGCTGCGTGGACTCGATCACGTAGCCGGCGAGGGCCACGCCTGCATCCGACGGGTGCGTGCGCGTGCCCGGTGGGAAGACCAACGGCGCGGAATCGAGGCGCTGGACGATGTCGCGCAGGGTGCGCGTCGTATCATCGGTGAGTCCGCCGATCGGCGGTTCGCGCTCGAGCCCGGCGCGATGGGTCATCAGCTCGCGCAGCGTGATCGGGGTGCGCGTGTCGAAATGGAGCGTCGGGAGGTAGCGCGTCAGCGGCGCATCGAGATCGAGCTTGCCGCGCTCCGCAAGCTGCAGGATCGCGATGTCGGTCAGGACCTGTGAGATGGCGCCGGCGCGATACACGGTCGTGGCGCTCGCGCGGACGCTGTCGTTCGGGCGCGCCATACCATAATCCTTCGACCAGATGACGTGCTGGTCGTCGACCAACGCCACGCTGAACGCGGGCAGGTCCTTCTGCCGGATCTCGTGCGCGATGAAGGCGTCGAGCGAGCCCGCGGCCTCCGGGCGGAGCGACGGCGCGCGCTCGGCGCGCGTGCCGTTAGGCAGAACGAACGTCGCCAGCGCGGCGCAGACACCGAGCGCTGACCAGCGGATCGGGCGGACAGGCATGGGGGACGGCAAGAGCAGGGAACGACGGAAGCGGCGCGCGATGCGCCGGGGTCGAATCTAGCTCGGGACGATGGGCGCGTCGATGGCCCGCGCTGGGAGTACCGGTACAGTTTGGATGCCGACGCGGGGCGAGTGCCCCGCCACGGGCGAGTCACAGGACGGACCGCTGTTCGCCGTCCGGTCAAAGCACGGGAATGACGAGAATCGTCGAGGTGCCGCTCGCGCTGCCGCTCGTCGCGGTGATGGTTGCGGTGCCCCCGCCGAGTGCCTTCACGAGGCCCGCCGGCGAGACGCTCGCCGCGGCGGCGTTGTTCGTGGTCCAGGTGACCGGCGCACCGGTGATCACATTGCCCTGCGCATCCTTCACGGTCGCGCTGAGCGCGACGCTGTCGCCGACGATGAGCGTCGCCGCTGGCGGCGCCACCGTGACCGTGGCCGCGAGAGGCGGCTGCACGACTACGGTTGCGGTGCCGGCGTGTCCTTCGCTCGAGGCGGTGATGGTCGCCGAGCCGGGCGACACGCCGGTGACGAGACCGGCGCTGTCGACGCTGGCGACGTTAGGCAGGTTGCTCGACCACGTGATCTCGCGGCCGGTGAGCGGGTTGTGCTGCGCGTCGAACACGGCCGCTGTGAGTTGGGCGGCGCCCGGAAGCACGATCGTGTCGAGCGGCGGCGACACCGATACCGACGCGACCGGCGGCGGCAGCACCGTGATGGTCGCGATGCCCGACGCGCCCCCGGCGCTGGCGGCGATCTGCACGGTTCCCTGGCTGACACCGGTGACGACGCCCGCATCGCTCACCGTCGCGATGGATGCGTTGCCGGTATTCCAGAACACGCGCTGCCCCGACACCACCTGGCCGCCGGGTCCAATGACGGTCGCCTGCAGCGCGATGGTGTTGCCGACCGCGACGCTGTCGGTGGCCGGCGTCACTTTCACCGAGCCGACCGATCCGTTAGGCGACGTGCTCGAGCTGCAGGCGAAGGCGGCCAGCGATCCCGAGGCGAGTGCGGCGGCGACGCCGGCGATGCGGA